>NZ_AJKQ01000013.1:0-36346 GCF_000257455.1 Streptococcus oralis SK610 | reverse complement strand
AGATAAAAAAAGAACACCATTGGTGTTCTTTTTTAGTTAACATCACCTAACATTTTCATAAGGAAGTCTGTCATTTCTTGCGGACTTTCTTTTTTTCCGTGAGCAATCCAAGTCTGGCAAACACCAAATAGGGCATTTGTTAGATAAATACTGCTGTATTCTAATTCTATTGGAGTGAGTTGTAATTTCATAAAGCGTTTCTGAAGGTCGGTGCTAAGCATAATGTGAAGCTTATTTCTCAAGAAATTTTGGATTTCTTTTGTCCCATTTTCAGATAAGAGTGCAGCCAAGAGTGGCTCAGACTCTAAATATTCAAATACTTCTAAAATAGCATCTCTTTTGTGATGAGCATGTTTTTGGAAAATATACTCAAAGGTATGAAATAGCTTACTTTGGTAGAGTTCAATCATATCATACTTATCCTTGTAGTGAGTGTAAAAGCTGGAACGACTAATTCCGGCTTTTTCTGCTAACTTGACAGTAGAAATTTGATCAAAGGGCTGGTCCATCAATAATTGAACCATGGCATTTTCGATAATTCGTTTTGTTTTTAAACGTTTGTTACTTTCTTTCATAATTTCTCCTCGTATACAAAAATAGACTATGTGTCTAAAAAAATATTTTTTACCTTGTAATTTAGATTTTTTGATGTATAATCTATTATATCAAAATTTTAGACAATATGTGTAAAAAAGGAGGAAATATGTTTAAAGAATGGAAAGCAATATTTAAAAAACCGACCTTTATCATTGTAATGATAGGGATTTCTCTCATTCCAGCTTTATACAACATTATATTTTTATCGTCCATGTGGGATCCATATGGTCAAGTATCGGAGTTACCTGTGGCAGTTGTCAATAAAGATAAGGAAGCTTCTTATAATGGACAGACAATGAGAATAGGTGAAGACATGGTGTCTAATTTAAAAGAAAATAAGGCTTTAGATTTTCACTTTGTTAATGAAGAGGAAGGGGAAAAAGGGCTAGAAGATGGTGACTACTACATGGTAGTGACTTTACCAAGTGACTTATCTGAAAAAGCTACTTCTATCCTAACGAATCATCCTGAACAGATGCAGATTGATTATCAGACGTCAAGTGGGCATAGCTTTATTGCAAGTAAGATGAGTGATTCTGCAATGACACAATTAAAACAAACTGTCTCTACTAATATTACTGAAACATACACTAAGGCTTTATTTCAAAAAATGAATGATTTGAAGTCTGGAATAAATAAGGCAGCTGAAGGAAGTGAACAATTGGCTAATGGAGCCGATCAGTTGGTGACGGGAAGTCAAACGTTGACGACAAATCTTAATACTCTAGCTAATTCAACTGTAACTTTTTCAACTGGAGCGGATCAATTTACAAAAGGCTTATCTAGCTATGTGTCTGCTATAGAGCAATTACATATTGGTTTAGGAACTTTTAATAGTGGTTTACAAAGTTATACAAATGCTGTCTCACAAGTTGACACTGGACTTGAACAATTAGCTTCAAAAACTCCTGAGTTGGTGACAGGTGTAAATCAGCTAAATACAGGTATAAAGTCCTACACAAGTGGGGTTTCACAATTGGATACAGGTCTCAATCAATTTTCAGTTGGTGTAAATGCTTATACAAGTAGTGTGAAAGAACTTTCTAACGGAACAAGTCAATTATCCAATCAATCAGATACACTAAGAGATGGAATGGAGCAATTAAATACTGGTATTAAAGAAATTTCAAGCCAATTAGAGTCCTCATCTCAACAAAATGAAGAAATAGCGCAATTGGCAACAAGCTTAGGAGAACTAAATAAAACACTACAAGCTCTTACAATATCAGATAATACTCAACTGAAAAGTACATTGTCAGAAGCTTTGCCAAATCTAACAACTCTTGCTCAGGATATTGTGACCAAAAGTCAGACAGAACAAGAGAAAACTCTTGCAAACCTTCAATCAACAGCTACTTATCAATCTCTTACAGAGGAACAAAAGAAAGAATTGACAGAAGCTATTTCTAAAAATTCTAATTCTACTATTGAGTCAGCAAAAGCAATTTTAACGACAGTAGGGGGATTAAAAGAAAGTATAGAGAATTCAGAACAACAAGTCTCTAATCTATCTGATGTGCAGACGAAAGCAAATCAACTCTTACCTGCAGCATCTAGCTCCTTGACAACCTTGTCAAATGGATTTACAACATTACAAACTTCTGTAAATAATCAGTTAGTTCCTGGAAGTCAGTCAATTGAAAAAGGTATTGTAAACTATACTAAAGGACTGGATACTATTTCTATTGGTGCTAATCAACTAAGTGAAAAGAATACAAGTTTAACAACTAGTCTAGATAAATTAGTTTCTGGATCAAGTAAGTTGACAGAAAATACATCAACCTTGACAGCTGGAGTAGATTCGTTAGCTGGAAAAGCTCCAGAATTAGTATCAGGTATAGAAAGTTTGTCATCTGGTTCTGCCCAATTGAACAATAAGAGTCCAGAGCTGGTAGCAGGTCTTACTACATTACAATTTGGCTCTGGTCAATTAACAGACAAATCAACACAGTTACTTTCTGCAGCATCCCAACTAGGAAGTGGCGCTATGAAGATAGCAGATGGTGCTGGAAAACTATCTGCTGGTGGAACAACCTTAACCTCTAGTCTTGAAGATTTACAGACAGGAGTTGATTCATTAGGACAAGGATTAGGCAATGCTAATAATCAACTTAAATCAGCTTCGACAGAATCTAAAAATGCAGAAACATTATCTGAACCTCTAGTTCTCTCAAAAACAGACAATGACCAAGTCCCTGTAAATGGGATTGCTATGGCTCCTTATATGATATCAGTTGCTCTTTTTGTTGCTGCTATATCTACCAATATGATTTTTGCTAAGTTGCCTTCTGGACGTCATCCAGAGAGTCGTTGGGCTTGGTTGAAGTCTCGCTCTGAAATAAATGGGATTATAGCTGTCTTAGCAGGTGTTTTAGTTTATGGAGGTGTCCATCTTATTGGATTGACTGCGAACCATGAGATGAGGACCTTGATTCTAATTATAATCACAAGTTTAGCTTTCATGTCTATGGTGACAGCTTTAACAACTTGGAATAGCCGTATTGGAGCTTTCTTCTCTCTTATTTTACTTTTATTACAGTTAGCATCAAGTGCAGGGACCTATCCCCTTGCTTTGACAAATGATTTCTTCAAAGGTGTCAATCCTTGGTTACCAATGAGTTATTCTGTATCAGGCTTACGACAAACAATCTCTATGACAGGAAATATTCATCATCAAGTGATTTTCCTTATTATAACTCTAGCTTTCTTTACTGCTTTAGGTATGCTAGCTTATCAACCTAAGAAAATGGAAGAAGATTAAAAAGATTGGCCAAGGAATTGGTCAATCTTTTTCTGTCTTAGATAAATTTCGTCTGTGATTATAGATTCCAAAAAGAAGAAGGGCAGTTAGTGAGCAGGCTGCTCCAATAACAAAACCATTGGGTATAAAGGAAAGTGTAATGGTGCCTTTTCCCTTTGGAACATCAACTTTCATAAAACCAGTCTGAGCCTGCTTGATTTCAAGTTTTTTCCCATCTTGGAATGCAGACCAACCTTTGTCATAAGGAATAGTGAAGAAAATAGAGGTATCTTGTTTTACTTCATATGTAGCAAATACTTTATTTTTAGAGGTGGATACTTCTACAGGTTGTTCTTTAATCTTTTGAATTGCCTCAGTAAGAGCCTGAGTATCTAAACGATAGAAGGTTGGAGATTCAAATGACACCTGAGAATTTCCAGGGAAACTAACACTGATATTGAAAGTTTTTTGTTCTTCAGTATAACCCAAATTAAAGAAATTAAATGCATTGTCATTTGTAAAAGTCTTTTTTTCACCGTTGACAATGATGTCAACTTTCTTTTGTTTATCATTCGTAAAATGAAGATTTGAAAAAGAGAGATAGACTTGGCTATTTTGAGGAACCTCAATTTGATAATCAATCTTTGCATCTTCATTCGCAGAACCTGTGATGCTCGTTAAACCATCTGAAGTATCTGTTTTATCAGATGCTATTTGGGAGAAGTAATCTAAGTTGAGATTAGCAAGCTGGTTTATAAATAAAGCCTGATTATCTAAAGTGTGATTGTTAAAGTCTACATCTTTGTAAATAGATTGAGTGGCAAAGGCAATGGGTAAAGAGAGTTGATTTTTATATAAGGTTAAATGATCCTTTTGATAAATCTCTTGAAAGCCATACTTATCAAGTGAAGTTTCAGAAATATTGTATTGGATTCCAAATAAACTGTCTGCTAAAAGACTGTTATTTGCATAACGGAGATTAAGGTTGGTTCCAGAGGATTTGAATCCCAGTTTATCCAAACTAGTGCTAGCTGAACGATTTCGTACAGACGAAAATTGAGAGATTCCATTGTAGTTAAATTTCATACTGTCATTTCCAGTCTGAATTTGCAGTTTTTCAGTACGTGTAAATGAATTGTCAATTTTGTTTAGAATGGATTCCATAGCGGTGATATCTCTATTATAGGCGCTACGAGAAGCAAAGGCCCATTCTTTAGCTATTCCTTCCATTTGAGATGATGCATTTAAGCTTATCTCAGCTGTTATAAATAAAGACAAAAGAAGTGCAAATAGATTTACAGAGATAAATTTTCTAATGAGTGCAAGAAGTAAAAGAGCATAAACTAGTAGAAATTCAAGAGTGAGTAGGATATTCAAATCAGTTAAAAAAGAATAGTGTGATTTAAAATAGACAGTGGCCAAAAATCCTGTTAGTACAAGAAAAAGTGAGACAAATAGATTCCATATCTTCAGTTCTTTCAGACGATTTAAGACTTCTGCTGCAGTATAAATTAACAGAGTGGAAAAAATCCAAGCATAGCGATGCAAAAACATATTTGGGGTATGCATCCCCTGCCAAAATAAATCAAGTGCTTCTATGTAAAAGCTTGTTATTAAAAAAGTAAAGAAAATTGCATAGGTAAGTTTCACGTGAAACCTTATGGATTTTATTGTGAAAAATAGAATGGTCAAAATAAAAGGAAGCAATCCAACAAAAATCATTGGTATAGATCCATATTTAGTTGTATCAAAAGATCCAATGAATTGTTTTGCTAAAATATCCAGATACCAGCTACTGTCTGTTTTCAATTTTGTGATGGCAGTCAACTTCTCTCCATGAGTTTGTAAATCAAACAGTGTAGGAAGAGTCATAATCAAACTAGCCATTCCTGCTAAAAAGGAAGTGATAATAAAATCTATAAAAGATGATTTTCGAGTTTTAAAGTCCCAAGAAATTTGGCAGAGATACCAGAAAATAAGAAACAATGCTGTCATATACCCAAAATAATAATTTTGAATAAATAAGATTGACAAACTTGTAAAGTATAGTAGGCGCTTCTTTTGTGTTATAAGTAGGTGTAAACCAGTTATAATTAAAGGAATCAAGATAAAAACATCTAGCCAGGTTTTAATCTCTAACTGACTGACAGTGAAGCTCATTAAAGCATAGGAAGTAGATAAGGCAAGTTTTAAAAATTTTGGGATATCTTTAAATAATCTATTTAGACTAAAGAAGGTTGACAGACCAATCAATCCAAATTTTAAGAGAGTGGTTAGATAGACAGCATCTGGCATATTCGACAGATTAAAAAAGTAAACTAGGGGTGAAAGAAAACTACCCAAGTAATAACTAGATAGAGCATAGAAATTCAGTCCGAGGCCACTTGTAAAGGTGTAAAACAAACTACCATTTCCATGCAGAATATTTCGTAAAGCTACATCAAAAATAACGTATTGATGGAAACCGTCTCCTAATAGTGGAGATGCATCGCTATTCCAGTAGATACCTTGAGTTAGGTATACTCCAGTCATAATTACTAAAGGAATGATGAAAGAAACAAAATAGGTCCAATATGTTTTAAAAAATGATTTCATGTTACCTCGTAGAATGATAGAAAACTCAGTTGGTTACCCCAACTGAGTTTTGAAGTCTTATTTAATCTTTCCAAAGTTCTTTAACTTTTGCTTGTACTTCTGCATTTTCTAGGAATTCATCGTAGGTTTCATCAATACGATCAATGACGCCATTCTTAGACAAAACAATAATATGGTTTGCTAAAGTTTGAATGAACTCGTGATCATGACTAGCAAAGATGATTGATTCTTTAAAGTTTTTCAATCCATCGTTCAAGCTTGAGATAGATTCCAAGTCCAAGTGATTTGTTGGATCATCAAGTACAAGGACATTTGATTTCAAGAGCATGAGTTTTGAAAGCATGACACGTACTTTTTCTCCCCCTGACAAGACGTTTACAGGTTTGTTAACCTCATCTCCAGAAAAGAGCATACGACCAAGGAAACCACGTAGGAAGGTATTGTCATCTTCTTCTTTACTTGCAAATTGACGCAGCCAGTCAAGGATTGACTCTCCTCCTGCAAAATCAGCCGAGTTGTCTTTTGGCAAGTAAGAACGGCTAGTAGTAACTCCCCACTTGACAGTTCCTTCATAGTCGATGTCACCCATAATTGCACGAATTAATGCAGTCGTTTGGATGTCATTTTGTCCAATAAGAGCTGTCTTATCACCTGGACGCAAGATGAAACTAATATTGTCTAGGATAGTTTCGCCATCAATCTTTACAGTTAAATTTTCTACTGTCAAGAGATCATTACCAATCTCACGTTCTGCTTTAAAGTTGATAAATGGGTATTTACGACTAGAAGGAACAATCTCTTCTAATTCAATCTTGTCAAGCATTTTTTTACGAGACGTTGCTTGTCTTGACTTAGAAGCGTTGGCAGAGAAGCGAGCAACGAATTCTTGCAATTGCTTAATTTTTTCTTCTGCCTTGGCATTACGGTCTGCTAGCAATTTAGCAGCAAGCTCAGAAGATTCCTTCCAGAAGTCGTAGTTTCCGACATAGAGTTTGATTTTTCCAAAGTCAAGGTCGGCCATATGAGTACACACTTTGTTTAAGAAGTGACGGTCGTGGGATACTACGATAACGGTGTTATCAAAGTCAATCAAGAAGTCTTCTAGCCAAGTAATAGATTGGATGTCCAAACCGTTGGTTGGCTCGTCCAAGAGAAGAACGTCTGGTTTGCCAAAAAGTGCTTTGGCAAGGAGAACCTTCACTTTTTCACCATTGGCCAATTCGCTCATGTTTTGATAGTGCAATTCTTCTGGAATGTTTAGGTTTTGAAGTAATTGGGATGCTTCACTTTCTGCTTCCCAACCTCCAAGTTCAGCAAATTCACCTTCAAGTTCAGCTGCACGAACACCATCTTCATCGGAAAAATCTTCCTTCATGTAAATGGCATCTTTTTCTTTCATGATGTTGTAAAGTTTTTCATTTCCCATAATGACGACATCAATAACTCGCTCATCTTCATAGTCAAAATGATTTTGACGGAGAACAGAGAGACGTTCATCTGGACCAAGAGAGATGTGACCAGTTGTTGGCTCGATATCACCAGCTAAGATTTTTAAGAATGTAGACTTCCCAGCACCATTAGCACCAATTAATCCGTATGTATTTCCTTCTGTAAATTTGATATTGACATCATCAAAAAGTTTGCGATCACTAAAACGTAGTGAAACATCAGATACTGTAAGCAATGTTTTTCTCCTATAATATGTAATATATTTATTCTACTAGAAAAGAGAGAAATATTCAAATTTTTGTTTGTCAATTTTGTGTCAATTAAGTTTACAGGTTTATTTACAATGAGTTAGTTGTTTGATTTTAATAATTTTCTGTTATTTTAACAAAAAAATGCTATAATTGAAGAGACCATTTCGAAGGAGAAAAAAATGACAAAACCCATTATTTTAACAGGAGATCGCCCAACAGGAAAACTGCATATTGGACATTATGTTGGGAGCCTTAGAAACAGAGTATTACTTCAGGAAGAAGACAAGTATGAGATGTTTGTTTTTTTGGCGGACCAACAAGCATTGACAGATCACGCCAAAGATCCTCAAACGATTGTAGAATCGATTGGGAATGTTGCCTTAGATTACCTAGCAGTTGGATTAGATCCAAGTAAGTCAACTATCTTTATTCAAAGCCAAATCCCAGAGTTGGCTGAACTATCTATGTACTATATGAATTTGGTGTCACTAGCTCGTTTGGAACGAAATCCGACAGTAAAAACAGAGATTGCTCAAAAAGGGTTTGGAGAAAGTATTCCGACAGGATTTTTGGTTTATCCGATTGCGCAAGCAGCAGATATTACTGCCTTCAAGGCTAATTATGTTCCTGTTGGGACAGATCAGAAACCAATGATTGAGCAGACTCGCGAGATTGTTCGTTCTTTTAACAACGCATATAACTGTGATGTCTTGGTGGAACCGGAAGGTATTTATCCAGAAAATGAGAGAGCAGGACGTTTGCCTGGTTTAGATGGAAATGCTAAAATGTCTAAATCCCTTAATAATGGTATTTATCTAGCTGATGATGCGGATACGTTGCGTAAAAAAGTCATGAGCATGTATACTGATCCAGACCATATTCGGGTTGAGGATCCAGGTAAGATTGAAGGAAATATGGTTTTCCATTATCTAGATGTGTTTGGTCGTCCAGAAGATGCTCAAGACATTGAAGATATGAAAGAACATTATCAACGTGGTGGTCTTGGTGATGTGAAGACGAAACGTTATCTACTTGAAATATTAGAACGGGAACTTGGCCCTATTCGTGAGCGCCGTATCGAATTTGCTAAGGATATGGGAGAAGTGTACAATATGCTTCAAAAAGGTAGTGAGAAAGCGCGTGAAGTTGCAGGTCAAACCCTATCTGAGGTTAAAGGAGCAATGGGACTAAATTATTTTAAATAATAGATAAAATATGAATCATAAAGCTATCTCTTCCATAGGATCACAGGGATAGTTTTTTTATGATTTCTACCATAAATATAATTGACAAATTTTCATAGAATGGTATGATAGATACAATACAAAAAGAGTCAAGCTCAAAAAGAAAGAAAAGAGGAAACTTCAATGTCTAATTGGGATACTAAATTTTTAAAAAAAGGTTTTACCTTTGATGATGTATTGCTCATTCCAGCAGAAAGTCATGTGTTGCCTAATGATGCAGATTTAACAACAAAATTGGCAGATAATTTGACTTTAAATATCCCAATTATAACAGCCGCCATGGATACAGTCACAGAAAGTCAAATGGCTATTGCCATTGCTCGTGCAGGTGGTCTTGGAGTAATCCATAAAAATATGTCTATTGCGCAACAGGCAGATGAAGTTCGCAAGGTAAAACGTTCTGAAAATGGTGTTATTATTGATCCATTCTTTTTGACTCCAGAACACACGATTGCTGAAGCAGATGAACTGATGGGACGTTACCGT
Source organism: Streptococcus oralis SK610 (assembly GCF_000257455.1). GTDB lineage: Bacteria > Bacillota > Bacilli > Lactobacillales > Streptococcaceae > Streptococcus > Streptococcus oralis_CB. The sequence goes on along the minus strand of NZ_AJKQ01000013.1, from coordinate 26,984 downwards.
ATTAGTGGTGTTCCAGTTGTGGAGACACTTGAAAATCGTAAATTGGTTGGTATTCTAACAAATCGAGATCTTCGTTTTATTTCAGATTACAATCAGCCAATCTCAAACCATATGACCAGTGAAAATCTTGTTACTGCTCCTGTTGGTACAGACCTTGCAACAGCTGAAAGCATTCTTCAAGAACACCGTATTGAAAAACTTCCTTTAGTGGATGAAGAAGGTCGTCTTTCTGGCTTGATTACTATTAAGGACATTGAAAAAGTTATTGAGTTTCCAAATGCTGCAAAAGATGAGTTTGGTCGTCTTCTAGTTGCTGGAGCGGTAGGTGTCACTTCAGATACATTTGAACGTGCCGAAGCCCTTTTTGAAGCAGGAGCTGATGCAATTGTTATTGATACTGCTCATGGTCACTCTGCTGGTGTTCTACGTAAAATTGCTGAAATTCGTGCTCACTTCCCAGACCGCACTTTGATTGCGGGTAATATTGCCACTGCAGAAGGTGCGCGTGCTCTTTATGATGCAGGTGTAGATGTTGTCAAAGTCGGTATTGGACCAGGTTCTATCTGTACCACTCGTGTGATTGCAGGGGTTGGTGTCCCACAAGTGACAGCAATCTATGATGCAGCAGCTGTTGCGCGTGAATATGGTAAAACAATCATTGCTGATGGTGGAATCAAGTACTCTGGAGATATTGTAAAAGCCCTTGCTGCAGGTGGGAATGCAGTTATGCTTGGATCAATGTTTGCTGGAACAGATGAAGCTCCAGGAGAAACGGAAATCTTCCAAGGGCGTAAGTTTAAGACTTATCGTGGTATGGGATCAATCGCTGCAATGAAGAAAGGTTCAAGTGACCGTTACTTCCAAGGTGCGGTCAATGAAGCAAACAAACTCGTTCCAGAAGGAATTGAAGGCCGTGTTGCCTATAAAGGCGCAGCAGCTGATATTGTCTTCCAAATGATTGGTGGTATTCGCTCTGGTATGGGTTACTGTGGTGCAGCTAACCTTAAAGAATTGCATGACAATGCTCAATTTATCGAAATGTCTGGGGCTGGCCTAAAAGAAAGCCATCCACACGATGTGCAAATCACTAATGAAGCGCCAAACTACTCTATGTAAGTAGTAAAAAAGAACTCCTGAATTTCAGGAGTTCTTTTTGTTTACAAAGTTGTCAATTTTGATTTACAGAAATTTTACCGTTTTGAATATTGAAAATACTAAGGTTTTCTGGTAAATTTTGCAAGTGGTCTAAACTTGTTGTTGTGATAAAGGTTTGGATAGATTGAGAAATGGTTTCTAGTAATTTTAGTTGCCGTGTATTGTCGAGTTCGCTCATAACATCATCAAGCAGTAGTATCGGAGACTCATTGGTAATACTTTCCATTAGCTCAATTTCCGCCAGTTTTATAGAAAGAACAAGGCTACGATGTTGACCTTGGCTTCCAAAACTAGCATCCATACCATTGATATAAAAAGAAATATCATCTCGATGAGGGCCAACTCCAGTATTCTTTTTAAATAAATCTCTGGATCTGCTTTTCTCCAAAGCAATTTTAAAGGAACTTGTTAGCTGTTCTTCATTAGTGAAGTTGACAGATGATTGATAAGATATTGACAGTTCTTCTAATTTATTTGAAATTTCTAAGTGTTTTTTTTGGCCAAATTTCTCTAAGTCTTTAATGAATTTTATCCGATGCTTTATAACGCGACAACCATAATCTATTAATTGATCATCTAAGACTGACAGAAATGTTTCGTCAATCTTCTGGCTAGATTTTAGGTAAGTATTTCTTTGCTTGAGTATATGGCTGTAGTTTGACAAGTCTGACAAGTAGATTGGTTTAATTTGTCCTAGTTCGATGTCTATAAACTTTCGACGGACAGAAGGTGCTCCCTTAATTAGCTGGAGATCTTCAGGTGCGAAGAGGACAACATTCATATGTCCGATGTAGTCTGAGAGGCGAGCTTGTTTTAAGTGATTGACCTTAGTCACACGCCCTTTTGGCGTTAAATCAATTTCTAGAGGGATAGAGCTTGTTTTCTTCTGTAGCAAGCCAGTAAGATGGAGTTGCTCGTTATCAAAATGAATGAGATTTTTATCTGTACGAGTCCGATGACTACGTGTCAAGGCTAAGAAATAGATTGCTTCTAGAATATTGGTTTTTCCTTGTGCATTTTGACCTAGAAAGACATTTAATTTTGGATTGAAATCAATTTTTGCCTCTTTGTAGTTTCGAAAGGTTTTAATTGTTAAATGTTGGAGCCACATGGTTATCTTCCTGGAAAACGTGGAACTTGTTTTGTTTTAGGCGATGAAGAAGTTTTTTGTTTTTCTTTCTTGACACCTTTATTCATCTCTTTGACAAGTTTAGCAATTCGCTCTTTCTCAATCTTATCTACTTGATACTCTTCTTGCTCTTTTAAACTTGGTTGTGTCAAGGTGATGTCAACCTTTAAATCAGGAATGTCAATCGTATCTCCAATACGGATTTTTTTCCCACGTCTACTTTCTAACTCACCATTAAAGTAAACTTGATGCTCTATTAAAAAGGATTTGATAGCACCACCGCTGTGTATAATCCCAAGCTCTTTTAGGAGGGCTTGGAGCGTAATAAATTCTTCAAATAATTTGTATTCCATAATTCACCTCAATCTTTGGTATTATACCATATTTTCCTTGAAATAGCTGGAGGAAAGTTAGTTGAAATGAAAACGGTTTTACTCTTTAAAGCTATAAAGAGAACAAGAAAAATTTTGATTTTCGTGGTATAATAGAACTCTATATGTAAGGAGGTAAGGTATGGAATTAGTGCCTGGAATTTCAGCACATTTTGTTCAATCCAAAAAGTTTAAAACAAATAAAATCACTATTCGTTTTACTGCTCCCTTATCTCTTGAGACAATAGCAGGACGCATGTTAAGTGCAAGTATGTTGGAGACGGCAAATCAAGCTTATCCCACATCACAAGCATTTCGCAGATACTTGGCAAGTTTATATGGAACAGATATTTCCACAAGTGCTTATCGTAGGGGACAGGCACATATTCTTGACCTAACGTTTACCTATGTGAGGGATGATTTTCTAAGTAAAAAGAATGTCTTGACTTCTCGAATTTTGGAATTAGTGAAACAGACTTTATTTGCTCCCTTAGTTCAAGATGGTGCTTTTGAGCCAGCCCTATTTGAAATTGAAAGAAAACAGTTATTGGCTAGTTTAGCTACTGATATGGATGATTCGTTTTATTTTGCTCATAAGGAGTTGGATAGCTTGTTCTTCCATGATGAGCGTCTTCAATTGAGATACAGTGATTTACGAAATAGTATTTCAAATGAGTCTCCGGAAAGTAGCTACACGTGCTTTCAAAATGCTCTGAAGAATGATCGTATTGATTTCTTTTTCTTAGGTGATTTTAATGAAGTAGAAATTACAGAATCGTTGAAGTCATTACCCTTTACAGTTAGAGAGAACGGCGTCACTATCCAGTACTATCAATCTTATTCGAATGTTCTACGAGAAGGAATGGTTCAGAGGAATGTTGGGCAATCTATTTTAGAATTAGGCTATCATTCTCCTGTAAAATATGGTGATGATGAGCATTTGCCCATGCTTGTGATGAATGGTTTGTTGGGTGAATTTGCACATTCGAAACTTTTTACAAACGTTCGTGAAAATGCTGGAATAGCCTATACAGTCTCGAGTCAATTGGATTTGTTTAGTGGTCTGTTAAGGATGTATGCGGGTATTGATAGAGAAAATCGAAATCAGGCTAGAAAATTGATGAATCATCAATTGCTAGATCTGAAAAAGGGTAACTTTACAGATTTTGAACTTGAACAAACCAAGGAGATGATTCGACGATCTTTGTTGATGGCTCAAGATAATCAACAGACCTTAGTTGAAAGAGTCTATTTGAATGCTCTATTTGGAAAATCAAGCTTTGACATTGATCGATTGGTGGCAAAATTAGAGAATGTTGGTAAAGAAGCTGTCTGTAAAGCTGCCAACAATTTGAAGTTACAAGCGATTTACTTTATGGAAGGAGTAGAATGACAAAGGTTACTTTTGAAGAAAAATACTATCCTGCTGTAAAGGAAACAGTCTACAAAGCACAATTGTCAAATGGATTGACAGTTTCTTTACTTCCTAAACAAGATTTCAATGAGGTTTATGGGATTGTAACAGTTCAATTTGGTTCTGTAGATGCAACTTATACAAGCTTGGGAAAAGGTTTACGTCATCATCCAGCAGGAATTGCACATTTTCTTGAACATAAATTGTTTGAAAGAGAAAATTCTGAGGATATAATGGCTACGTTTACTCGATTAGGTGCGGACAGTAATGCCTTTACAAGCTTTACTAAGACCAGCTATCTTTTTTCAACAATTGACCATCTATTAGAGAATTTAGATTTGCTAGATGAGTTAGTCGGAGATGTTCATTTTACAGAAGAGTCTGTTTTGAGGGAACAGGCTATTATCCAGCAAGAACGAGAAATGTATCAAGACGATCCAGACTCACGCTTGTTTTTTGCAACATTAGCCAACCTTTATCCTGATACTCCTTTAGCGACAGATATAGTTGGAAGTGAAAAATCAATTTCTGAGATTCAAGTTTCGAATTTAAAAGAGAATTTTACAGAGTTTTACAAACCTGTCAACATGTCACTGTTTTTAGTTGGAAATATTGATTTGGAAGTTGTTGAGAAATACTTTTCGAAAAAGGAAAAGAAGACTTTAGAACAGTTTATAGTTACAAAAGAGAAACTACCCTTGCAGCCTGTGAAGCAAACAGATAGTCTTCGGATGGAAGTTTCTTCACCCAAACTTGCTGTTGCGATTAGAGGTAATGGGCAAATAACAGAAGCTGAGTCTTATCGTTACAATATTTTATTGAAATTACTATTTACGATGATGTTTGGTTGGACTTCTGATCGTTTTCAAAAGTTATATGAGACTGGGAAGTTAGATGCGTCATTGTCACTTGAGGTTGAAGTCAACAGTCGCTTTCATTTTGTGATATTGACAATGGACACCAAAGAGCCTGTTTCTCTGTCGCATCAATTTCGTAAAGCGATTCGTCAGTTTAGTAATGATGCGGATATTACCGAGGAACATTTAGATCTTGTTAAGAGTGAGATGTTTGGGGAGTTTTTCAGTAGCATGAACTCTTTGGAATTTATTGCAACTCAATACGATCCGATGGATCGCGGAGAAACAATTTTTGATTTTCCGAAAATTTTACAGGAAATTACTTTGGAGGATGTTCTAGAAGCTGGACATCGTTTGATTGATAATGGTGATCTAGTTGATTTTACAATCTTTCCAGCTTAAAAGATGACTAATACTAGAAAGAAGGAATGGTACGTATGAGAAAAAAAACAATTGGCGAGGTTCTACGTTTAGCCAGAATTAACCAGGGATTGAGTTTAGAAGAATTGCAGGAAAAAACTGAAATTCAGTTGCATTTTCTAGAAGCCATGGAGTCAGATGATTTCGATTTACTTCCTAGTACCTTCTACGCTCGTTCTTTTTTAAGAAAATATGCCTGGGCAGTAGAGTTAGATGAAAGAATTGTATTAGATGCCTATGATTCAGGTAGTATGATCACTTATGAAGAGGTAGATGTCGATGAAGAAGACTTGTCTGGTCGCAGACGATCAAATAAGAAAAAAACGTCTTATCTCCCCTTGTTTTATTTCGTTCTATTTGCTTTGTCGATTTTAATTTTTGTCACTTACTATGTTTGGAACTACATCCAAACTCAGCCAAGTCCTTCTTCAGCTAATTATAGTATTGTGAGCTCAACCAGTTCAACAACCTCTTCTAGCTCATCTTCTAGTAGTCAGACGTCTAGCTCGTCTTCTACTACGGAATCAACTATTATAGTGTCAGGTGAAGGAAACCGCATTGAAGCTCGGTATAAAACGAGTAAGGAAACCGCTACTGTTCAATTGGCAGTTTCAGATGAAGCTAGTTGGGTTAGTGTTTCAGGAAGTGAGCTGGAGGGTGGTGTGACACTATCCGCAGACAATAAGAATGCAAAAACAACAGTTTCAACTAAGAATCCCGTTACCATTACTTTAGGTGTAGTGAAGGGAGTTACTGTAACTGTGGACAATCAAACGATTGATACTTCGAAGCTGACAACTCAGACTGGAACTGTAACACTTACATTTACTACAGATTAAGGAAAAATCAATGAAAAAAGAACAAATTCCTAATGTATTAACTATTGGTAGAATTCTCTTTATACCTCTCTTTATTCTTATTTTGACTTTGGGCCATTCACAAGGAAGTCATTTGCTAGCAGCGATCATCTTTGCAGTTGCTAGTATAACGGATTATCTTGATGGCTATCTTGCTCGTAAATGGAATGTAGTCAGCAACTTTGGAAAGTTTGCTGATCCGATGGCTGATAAGCTGTTGGTTATGTCAGCTTTTATCATGTTGATTGAGTTAGGCATGGCTCCAGCTTGGGTTGTTGCTATTATCATTTGTCGTGAACTTGCGGTGACAGGCTTACGTTTGTTGCTTGTTGAGACGGGAGGGACAGTTCTAGCAGCAGCGATGCCAGGGAAAATCAAGACCTTTAGTCAGATGTTTGCCATTATCTTTTTGCTCTTACATTGGAATTTAATTGGTCAGCTGTTGCTTTATATCGCTTTGTTTTTCACTATCTACTCTGGTTATGATTATTTCAAGGGTAGCGCTCATGTATTCAAAGGGACATTTGGTTCGAAATGAAATCGATTATTGAAGTAAAAAATCTGTCTTTTCGTTATAAGGAAGACCAGGATCATTATGACGTTAATAATATCTCGTTTCACGTGAAACGGGGAGAATGGCTTTCGATTGTAGGTCATAATGGGAGTGGAAAATCGACAACTATCCGTTTGATTGATGGCTTGCTTGAAGCAGAGTCTGGGGAAATCTGGATAGATGGCCAATTGCTGTCCTCTGAGAACGTTTGGGACTTACGCCGTCAAATTGGTATGGTTTTTCAAAATCCAGATAACCAATTTGTGGGGGCAACTGTTGAAGATGATGTCGCCTTTGGTTTAGAAAACCAGGGACTTCCTCGTGAAGAAATGAAGAAGAGAGTGGCTGAATCTTTGGAGTTGGTAGGTATGCTAGACTTTAAGAAGAGAGAACCAGCTCGTTTATCTGGTGGACAAAAACAGCGTGTGGCTATTGCGGGAGTTGTTGCCCTGAGACCAGCTATTTTGATTTTGGATGAGGCTACAAGTATGTTGGACCCCGAGGGACGAAGAGAACTGATTCAGACAGTTCAAGAGATTCGAAAAGATCACCAGATGACAGTCGTCTCCATTACACATGACTTAGAAGAAGTTGCGATGAGTGACCGTGTCTTGGTCATGAAAAAAGGCCAAGTGGAGTCAACCAGCAGCCCAAGAGAACTTTTTTCTCGGGATGATCTTGACCAGATAGGGTTGGATGAGCCTTTTACTAATCAATTGAGAGAATCTTTGAGAGAGACTGGTTATCAGTTGCCGGATGGCTATTTGACAGAAGGAGAGCTAGAGGACAAGTTATGGGAATTACTCTAGAAAATGTGAGCTTTACCTATCAAGAGGGAACTCCCCTATCTTCATCAGCCTTGACTGATGTTTCTTTGACGATTGAGGATGGTTCCTATACAGCTTTGGTAGGGCATACAGGTAGTGGGAAATCAACGATTTTACAGCTTTTAAATGGCCTATTGGTACCAAGTAAGGGTTCTGTTCGAGTTTTTGATACCGTCATTACACCTACATCAACCAACAAAGAAATTCGTCAGATTCGAAAGCAGGTTGGTCTAGTGTTTCAATTTGCTGAAAATCAGATTTTCGAAGAGACTGTTTTGAAAGATGTTGCATTTGGACCGCAAAATTTTGGAGTTTCTGAGGAAGAGGCCAAGAAAATTGCGCGTGAAAAGTTAGCCTTGGTAGGCATCGATGAGTCACTCTTTGAGCGCAGTCCTTTTGAACTTTCGGGTGGTCAGATGAGACGTGTGGCTATAGCAGGTATGCTAGCCATGGAGCCAACTGTCTTGGTTTTGGATGAGCCTACAGCTGGACTAGATCCTCTGGGCAGAAAAGAACTGATGACCCTGTTTAAAAAACTTCACCTTGCTGGAATGACAATCGTCCTGGTAACACATTTGATGGATGACGTAGCTGCATATGCTGATCAGGTCTATGTTATGGAAAAGGGGCGTTTGGTCAAAAGTGGTAAACCGAGCGAAGTTTTCCAAGATGTAGCCTCTATGGAAAAGGTGCAGTTAGGTGTGCCTAAAATCACAGCATTTTGTAAACGTTTGGCAGATAGGGGTGTAGATTTTAAAAAACTGCCAATCAAGATAGAGGAGTTTAAGGAGTCGCTAAATGGATAGTATGATTTTAGGGCGCTATATACCAGGGGATTCCATTATTCATCGCTTGGATCCACGTAGTAAATTGCTTGCCATGATTCTGCTGATTTTGATTGTATTTTGGGCCAATAATCCTCTCACCAATCTCGTTCTGTTTGTAGCGACAGGTATATTTATCGCTTTGTCAGGCGTTTCCCTCTCATTTTTCGTTCAGGGATTAAAATCCATGTTCTTCTTGATTGCTTTTACGACTCTTTTTCAGCTCTTTTTCATTTCAAGTGGAAATGTCCTATTTGAGTTTTCTTTTTTAAGAATAACGGATTATGCTTTGCAACAAGCAGGAATCATTTTCTGTCGTTTTGTGTTGATTATTTTCTTTTCAACCTTGCTAACCTTAACGACCATGCCTTTGAGTCTGGCAGCCGCAGTTGAAGCTCTTTTAGCACCGCTGAAACGCGTGAAAGTTCCCGTTCATGAAATTGGTCTCATGCTATCAATGAGTTTGCGTTTTGTTCCAACCTTGATGGATGACACAACGAGAATTATGAATGCTCAAAAAGCTCGTGGAGTTGACTTTGGCGAAGGCAGCATCGTTCAAAAAGTAAAGGCTATGATTCCAATTTTAATTCCTCTTTTTGCGACTAGCTTAAAGCGTGCAGATTCATTGGCAATAGCCATGGAAGCGCGTGGTTATCAGGGAGGAAAGGGTAGAAGTCAGTATAGACAGTTGAAATGGAGTCAAAAGGATACACTGGCAATTCTTGTGATTTTGGTACTGGGATGTTTCTTATTTTTCTTAAAATCTTAGCAGGTTTGTAGGATTGATAAGAAGCTCACAGTAGCAGGTTTTTAGTATAAAGGTAGGAATATGAACCGTTTTAAAAAATCAAAATATCTAATCATCGTTTTTGTCACAGTTCTGGCAGTTTCTGTTCTATTAGTGACAACCTATTCAAGCGCTATTGTGACGAAACTAGGAGATGGGATTTCCTTAGTGGATAGAATTGTTCAAAAACCCTTTCAGTGGTTTGATACTTTCAAATCGGATTTGGGACATTTGACGCAGACTTACAATGAAAATGAGAGTCTAAAGAAACAGCTCTATCAACTAGAGGTGGAGTCTAATCAATCAGAAAGTTTAAAAAATGAAAATGAACAATTACGTCAGTTGCTGGATATGAAGTCAAAATTGCAGGCTACAAAAACCATTGCAGCAGATGTGATTATGCGAGCTCCAGTATCTTGGAAACAAGAGTTAACAATTGATGCGGGAAGTTCAAAAGGAGCTTCTGAAAATATGTTGGCCATTGCAAACGGGGGTTTGATTGGTAGTGTTTCAAAGGTGGAGGATCATTCAACAACGGTCAATCTATTGACAAACACCGAAAATTCAGACAAAATTTCTGTTAAAATCCTGCATGGTTCTACTGAAATTTACGGGATTATCGTTGGTTATGATAAGGAATCTGAACTGCTTAAAATTAGCCAATTAAACAGCAACAGCGACATTAGCGCGGGAGACAAGGTGACTACAGGGGGGCTCGGAAACTTTAATGTTAAGGATATCCCTGTTGGAGAGGTTGTTGCTACAACACACAGCAGTGATTATCTAACAAAGGAAGTAACAGTCAAGTTAAGTGCTGACACCAAAAATCTTCATGTGGTAGAGTTAGTGGGGAATTAGCAATGAGACTGTTAAAACAAATTGGTATTTTCTTTTTACTCCCTTTTGTCGTACTAATTGATGCACATATTGGACAATTAGCGGGATCCTTCTTCCCTCACTTTCATTTAGCAAGTCATTTTCTGTTTTTATTTCTCTTGTTTGAGACAATTGAGGTTTCAGAATATCTCTATCTAGCTTATTGCGGTATAGTGGGTTTAGTGTACGATATCTATTTTTTCCACTTGATAGGAATTGCAACACTTCTATTTATCTTGATAGGTGCTTCGCTCCATAAGTTTAATAGTGTAATTTTGATGAACCGTTGGACAAGAATGTTAACAATAGTTGTGATGAGTTTCCTATTTGATATGGGGAGCTATCTCCTTGCCCTTGCTATGGGATTGACAGTAGAATCGATGCCAGTTTTCATCGTCTATAGTCTTGTCCCATCAATGATTTTAAACTTTTTATGGATGCTTATTTTCCAATATATTTTTGAAAAATGTTATCTATAAGAAAGAAATAAAAATGTAACAAAGGCGTAATATTTATTATGTCTTTTTTTGGTATACTAGTAATGTCTTAAATAGAAGGAGTATCTACACAATATGAAGAAAAAAATCTTAGCGTCACTTTTATTAAGTACAGTATTAGTGTCTCAAGCGGCGGTATTGACAACTGTCCACGCTGAAACAACTGATGAAAAGATTGCTGCTCAAGATAGTAAGATTAGTAATTTGACATCTCAACAAAAAGAAGCTCAAAAACAAGTAGATGAAATCCAAACGCAAGTTACAGCTATCCAAACTCAACAAACGAACTTGGAAGCTGAGAACGAAACTCTACAAGCTGAATCTAAAAAACTTGAAGGAGAAATTACAGAGCTTTCTAAGAACATTGTTGCTCGTAATGAATCTTTGGAGAAACAAGCACGTAGCGCACAAACAAACGGTGCTGCAACTAGCTACATCAATACAATTGTAAACTCAAAATCAATTACAGAAGCTATTTCACGTGTTGCAGCAATGAGCGAGATCGTATCAGCTAACAATAAAATGTTGGAACAACAGAAAGCTGATAAGAAATCTATTGCTGAAAAACAGGTTGCAAATAATGAAGCAATCAACACTGTCATTGCGAACCAACAAACGCTTGCTGACGATGCACAAGCATTGACAACAAAACAAGCAGAGTTGAAAGTTGCTGAGTTGAACCTTGCTGCAGAGAAAGCTACTGCAGAAAGTGATAAAGCTACTTTGTTGGAACAAAAAGCAGCAGCAGAGGCAGAAGCAAAAGCAGCAGCAGAAGCAGAGGCGGCTTATAAAGCACGTCAAACAAGCCAACAACAATCAGTTGTTGCTTCTGGAAATACAACACTTTCAGATCAAGTGCAAGCAACTTCAAGCTCTTCATCAGATGATGATTCAAGCTACACTCCAGCACCTGCTCCAACTCCAACTAGACAGCGTCCAACATACAGTACAAATGCTTCAAGTTATCCAACTGGAGAATGTACTTGGGGAGCTAAAACATTGGCACCTTGGGCTGGAGATTACTGGGGTAACGGAGCGCAGTGGGCTACAAGTGCAGCAGCTGCAGGATTCCGTACTGGATCAACTCCACAAGTTGGAGCGATTGCATGTTGGAATGACGGTGGATATGGACACGTAGCGGTTGTTACAGCAGTTTCATCATCAACTAGCATTCAAGTATCAGAATCAAACTATGGTGGAGATCGTACAATCGGTAACAAACGTGGATGGTTCAACCCAACTACAACTTCTGAAGGTTACGTTACTTATATCTATCCAAACTAATGAATGAAACGAAGAGGCTCGATTGAGTCTCTTTTATTATTTTCTATCGAAAGCAAGGCCGAAATCCATTAAAACTACTTGAAAATATGGCTATGATGTGGTAAAATAAAACTTGTCGTGTAAACGATAATACTCATTCTTGATGAATTGTGAAACTGTTGCCCTCGGGTCGTTTTGCAAGTTGAAGTCGAGGAGAGGAAAAAAACAAAAAGGAGAAATACTCATGGCAGTAATTTCAATGAAACAACTTCTTGAGGCTGGTGTACACTTTGGTCACCAAACTCGTCGCTGGAACCCTAAGATGGCTAAGTACATCTTCACTGAGCGTAACGGAATCCACGTTATCGACTTGCAACAAACTGTAAAATACGCTGACCAAGCATACGACTTTATGCGTGATGCAGCAGCTAACGATGCAGTTGTATTGTTTGTTGGTACTAAAAAACAAGCTGCTGACGCTGTTAAAGAAGAAGCAGAACGTTCAGGTCAATACTACATCAACCACCGTTGGTTGGGTGGAACTCTTACTAACTGGGGAACTATCCAAAAACGTATTGCTCGTTTGAAAGAAATCAAACGTATGGAAGAAGAAGGAATCTTCGACGTTCTTCCTAAGAAAGAAGTTGCACTTCTTAACAAACAACGTGCACGTCTTGAAAAATTCTTGGGTGGTATCGAAGACATGCCTCGTATCCCTGATGTAATGTACGTAGTTGACCCACATAAAGAACAAATCGCTGTTAAAGAAGCTAAAAAATTGGGTATCCCAGTTGTAGCGATGGTTGACACAAACACTGATCCAGACGATATCGATGTAATCATCCCAGCTAACGATGACGCTATCCGCGCTGTTAAATTGATCACAGCTAAATTGGCTGACGCTATCATCGAAGGACGTCAAGGTGAGGACGCAACAGCAGTTGAAGCTGAATTTGCAGCTTCAGAAGCTCAAGCTGACTCAATCGAAGAAATCGTTGAAGTTGTAGAAGGCGACAACGCTTAATTCATATAAATAGTAATTACCTAGGAGGGCGGGGCCTAGCCCAGCTCTCCTATTTTTAAAAAATATAGGAGAATCAAAATGGCAGAAATTACAGCTAAACTTGTAAAAGAGTTGCGTGAAAAATCTGGTGCCGGTGTTATGGACGCTAAAAAAGCGCTTGTAGAAACAGATGGTGATATCGAAAAAGCGATCGAATTGCTTCGCGAAAAAGGTATGGCGAAGGCAGCTAAGAAAGCTGACCGTGTTGCTGCAGAAGGTTTGACTGGTGTATTTGTTAACGGTAACGTTGCAGCAGTAGTTGAAGTAAATGCTGAAACTGACTTCGTTGCGAAAAACGCTCAATTCGTTGACTTGGTAAACGCAACAGCTAAAGTAATTGCTGAAGGAAAACCAGCTAACAATGAAGAAGCTCTTGCTTTGACAATGCCTTCAGGTGAAACTCTTGAAGCTGCATATGTATCTGCAACAGCTACAATCGGTGAAAAAATCTCATTCCGTCGTTTTGCTTTGCTTGAAAAAACAGATGCACAACACTTTGGAGCATACCAACACAATGGTGGTCGTATCGGTGTTATCTCTGTTATTGAAGGTGGAGACGAAGCGCTTGCTAAACAAATCTCAATGCACATTGCTGCGATGAAACCAACAGTTCTTTCTTACAAAGAATTGGATGAGCAATTCGTTAAAGATGAGTTGGCACAATTGAATCACGTAATTGACCAAGATAACGAAAGCCGTGCAATGGTTGGTAAACCAGCCCTTCCACACTTGAAGTATGGATCAAAAGCACAATTGACTGATGAAGTGATTGCTCAAGCTGAAGCTGACATCAAAGCTGAGTTGGCTGCAGAAGGAAAACCAGAAAAAATCTGGGACAAAATCATTCCAGGTAAAATGGACCGCTTCATGCTTGACAACACTAAAGTTGACCAAGCATACACACTTCTTGCACAAGTATACATCATGGATGACAGCAAGACAGTTGAAGCTTACATTGAATCAGTAAATGCTTCAGTAGTTGAGTTCGCTCGCTTTGAAGTTGGTGAAGGTATCGAGAAAGCTGCAAACGACTTTGAAGCAGAAGTTGCAGCTACAATGGCAGCAGCCTTGAATAACTAATAGAAAAGGAAGCAATTTGCTTCCTTTTTCTTTTTGTCTAGAGAATAGACTCTATATGAGTATATAAAAAAAGCCCTTTAATAAGGGCTAAGTGCATTTAGGAGGCTACACTTCAAATTCATAGAGTGCTGTAGACAAATAACGTTCGCCGTTATCTGGTGCTAAAGCAAGGACTTTCTTACCTGTACCTAATTTCTTGGCAACCTCAATTGCCCCGTAAATCGCTGCAGCTGAAGAAATCCCAACAAGGAAGCCTTCTTTTCCACCAATTTCACGGCCAAGTGCTAAAGCATCATCTGACGTTACGCGGACGATACCATCATAGGCCTTTGTATCAAGTGTCTCAGGAATAAATCCAGCTGAGATGCCTTGAATTTTGTGGGGTCCTGGTTTTTCACCAGACAAGATAGCTGACTCGTCTGCCTCAACTGCATAAACTTGAATGTTTGAATTTGCTGCTTTAAGAGCGTGAGAGACACCTGAGATCGTTCCACCAGTACCAACACCACCCACAAAAGCATCTAAACCATCAGAACCGAAAGCAGCCAGTATTTCAGCTCCTGTTGTTCTTTCGTGTACTTCTGGATTAGCTGGATTGTTAAACTGTAGAGGAAGGAAACCATCGCGCTCAGCTGCGATTTCTTGGGCTTTGGCAATAGCACCTTTCATACCTTCGCTACCAGGTGTAAGTACGAGTTCAGCGCCATAGGCTTGGATAATCTTACGTCGTTCCACACTCATCGTTTCTGGCATGACGATAACAACTTTATATCCTTTAGCAGCACCAACCCATGAAAGACCGATTCCAGTATTTCCACTTGTTGCTTCAACAATAGTAGCACCGGGTTTTAGAATGCCATCCTGCTCAGCCTTTTCAATCATGCTAAGGGCAATACGGTCTTTGACTGAAGATCCTGGGTTAAAGGCCTCTAGTTTAACATAGACGTCTGCAGCACCCTCTGGAACGATATTGTTGAGTTTAACAATTGGTGTTTGTCCGATTAGTTCAGTAATATTATTGTAGATAGTCATAGATATACCTCTTTGTATAAGATGATACTAGTATAACGTGCTCTAGGCTATTTGTAAAATATAGAAATCCTATCGAAGCGATAGGATTTTTTTATATCAAAGGTCTAAGCCATTAATTTTCAATCGATTGTGATAAGCAAGTTCTAGTAAATAGGTGTAAAGGGGAAGAATATCCGTTTTCTTAGGAAATTCAAATTTGTGGTAACTAAAATGTTCATTATGTGCTTTTAGAAAGACATTCTCTAAATAAGTGATCGTAATCTCACTATCGTCTATACCTGCTCCTGCAGTTTCCATTTCAACGTTGACAATGTTCATCAAAAAGAGTGACTTAACAGACATCTTGCGACCAGTAGCGCCTTGCTTATCTGTAAAGATGATACGAATATTTGTAAAGATGATTGCGTCACGAATGAGCTTATATCCACTTTGGATTTCTTCATTCTCTAGTAGGTATTGACCATATTCTTTGATAAGAACTTCTTTGTTTTGCTCGCTAAAATTTCCAGCAAGTCCTTGAATAAATTTTCCAAACGCCATGTATTTCTCCTTTGTTTACACTAAGTTTACAGGAACTTCAACTTCTCGTAAATCTTGATCCGTTAAAGTAACCTTTCCATTAAAAAACTCTACAAGAACAGACTTGATATTTTCTTTCTCTTCCTTATCAACATAAATTATGGTATCGATTTGATCTGTAAAGTTTGTCTCGATTTCCGTGAGTTTATGTTCTCTAAGAAAATTGCTATATTCTTGATACTGAGCGTAAGACATCTGAATGGCTATGCCAGCTTGCTCTTTGATTTCAATAATGCCTATTTCTTTGACAGCCAAGGCTACACTTCCTGCGTAAGCACGAATCAAACCTCCAGCGCCTAACTTAATTCCACCAAAGTAACGAGTAACTACTACGCAGATATTTGTAAGATTATGATTTTCTAAGACGCCAAGCATAGGAACTCCAGCAGTACCACTAGGCTCACCATCATCACTCGTACGCTTGATTTCACTGCGTTCTCCAATAATAAAAGCAGAGCAGTTATGGGTGGCTTTGTAGTGTTCTTTTTTGATGGTAGTGATAAAGTCACGGGCCTCCTCTTCACTATAAACACGCTTGACATGACAGATAAAGCGAGATTTTTTGATTTCTTCTTGGACCTGCCCATCCTCTTTAATTGTTCTAAATTCCATGATTTAATTGTACTAAAAAAAAACCTAAATCGCTAGATTTTTGCGAATATTAAAGTATGAAAGTAAATCCAAATTATCTCGGTCGCTTGTTTACTGAGAAAGAATTAACTGAAGAAGAACGTCAGATGGCTGAAAAACTTCCAGCAATGAGAAAAGAGAAAGGGAAACTGTTTTGTCAACGTTGTAATAGTTTGATTCTAGAAGAATGGTATTTGCCTATTAGCGCCTACTATTGCAGGAAGTGTTTGCTGATGAAGCGAGTCAGGAGTGATCAAGCTTTATACTATTTTCCGCAGGAAGATTTTCCTAAGCAAGATGTTCTCAAATGGTGTGGTCAGTTAACCCCTTTTCAGGAGAAGGTATCAGAGGGGTTGATTCGAGCAGTCGAAAAGAAAGAACCGACTTTAGTTCATGCTGTGACAGGAGCTGGAAAGACAGAGATGATTTATCAAGTTGTTGCGAAAGTGATTGATGATGGTGGTGCAGTTTGTTTGGTAAGTCCTCGAATTGATGTGTGTTTGGAACTGTATAAGCGACTGCAGAATGACTTTGCTTGCGATATAGCGCTACTCCATGGCGAATCAGAGCCCTATTTTCGAACTCCCTTAGTAGTTGCAACAACTCATCAGTTATTAAAATTTTATCATGCTTTTGATTTGTTGATAGTGGATGAGGTAGATGCCTTTCCTTATGTTGACAACTCTATGCTTTACTATGCTGTAAAGAACAGTGTAAAGGAGGATGGATTAAGGATATTTCTTACAGCAACTTCTACAGATGAGTTAGATAGGAAGGTTCGCACAGGAGAATTAAAACGATTAAGCTTGCCGAGACGGTTTCATGGAAATCCTTTGATTATTCCTAAACCTGTCTGGTTATCAGATTTCAATCGTCATTTAGAAAATAATCAATTGTCATCAAAATTAAAGACCTATATTGAGAAACAGAGAAGATCAGGTTATCCATTGCTTATTTTTGCATCAGAGATTAAGAAAGGCGAAAAACTAAAAGAAATCTTGCAAGATCAGTACCCGAATGAGAATATCGGCTTTGTGTCTTCTGTGACAGAAGACCGATTAGAGCAGGTGCAAGCTTTTCGAGATGGAGAACTAACAATACTGATCAGTACGACAATATTGGAACGTGGGGTTACCTTCCCTTGTGTGGATGTTTTCGTAGTAGAAGCTAATCATCGACTCTTTACCAAGTCTAGTTTGATTCAGATTGGTGGTCGAGTCGGGCGTAGTATGGACAGACCAACTGGTGAGTTGCTCTTTTTTCATGATGGACTAAATGCTTCCATCAAGAAAGCAATCAAGGAAATCAAGCAGATGAACAAGGAGGCGGGATTATGAATTGTTTACTATGTGGCCAGACTACAAAGGGTGAGTTAGCTTTTAGTAGTCTCTTCCTTTTGAAGGATGACAGCAGCTATCTTTGTTCAGCTTGTGTTTCTAGTTTTGAGAAGATTGGTGAGAATTGTTGCCCAAATTGTATGAAAATAGGCTTGTCAACTCAGTGTCAAGATTGTAAATTTTGGTGTAAAGAAGGAGTTCGGGTTGATCATAAGGCGATTTTTACCTATAATCAAGCTATGAAAGACTTTTTCAGTCGATATAAGTTTGATGGTGATTTTTTGCTTAGAAAAGTTTTTGCTTCCGTTCTTGCTGAGGAGCTGAAAAAGTATAGAGGTTATCAATTTGTTGTCATTCCCCTAAGTCCTGGAAGATTGATTGAGAGGGGATTTAACCAGGTTGAAGGTTTGGTTGAGGCAGCAGGCTTTTCCTTTAAAGATATATTAGGAAAAAGAGAAGAGAGTGCTAGTTCTTCTAAAAGCCGTTTGGAAAGGTTAGCTACTGAAATTCCATTTTTTATTAAAGATGGAATCTCACTTCCTAAGAAAATTTTGCTGATTGATGACATCTATACAACAGGGGCAACTGTGAATCGTGTGAAACGACTTTTGGAAGAAGCAGGTGCTTTGGATGTTAAAACTTTTTCCCTTGTAAGATGAGGAAAAAATTTGCAAAATGAAAATGAAAGCGTTATAATATAGTTAGAAAAACAAAAATGTTTAGAAAGAAGGTACTTATATGATTAAATATAGTATCCGTGGTGAAAACCTAGAAGTAACAGAAGCAATTCGTGATTATGTAGTTTCTAAACTCGAAAAGATCGAAAAGTATTTTCAACCTGATCAGGAGTTGGATGCACGTGTGAACTTGAAAGTTTATCGTGAAAAAACAGCAAAGGTTGAAGTAACAATTCCGCTTGGATCTATCACTCTTCGTGCTGAAGATATTTCTCAAGATATGTATGGCTCTATCGATCTTGTAACAGATAAAATTGAACGTCAGATTCGTAAAAATAAAACTAAAATCGAACGTAAGAATAAAAATAAAGTTGCGACAAGTCAACTCTTTACAGATGCTCTAGTTGAAGATGCAAATGTTGTGCAACCAAAAGTCGTTCGTTCAAAACAAATTGATTTGAAGCCAATGGATTTAGAAGAAGCCCTTCTTCAAATGGATTTATTGGGGCATGATTTCTTTATCTATGTAGATGTAGAAGATCAAACAACTAATGTTTTGTATCGCCGTGAAGATGGTGAAGTTGGCTTGTTAGAAGTGAAAGAATCATAAAATAGAATTTTTAAAGTGGTTTACACCAGTGTAAACCACTTTTGTATTGCGTTATTATAAAAGGTATAAATGGGGGCAGTTATGAAAGACGTGGTGATTGTTTCAGCAGTGCGAACTCCAATAGGCTCCTTTGGAGGAAGTTTGAAGAATGTTTCAGCAGTTGATTTGGGAGCTTTGGTTATAAAGAGAGCTTTGGAAAAAGCCAATGTCAAACCAGAGCAGGTAGACGAAGTGATTATGGGGAATGTCCTAGGCGCTGGTTTAGGACAAAATGTAGCCCGCCAAATGAGCATTCATGCTGGACTTTCTGAGTTTACACCAGCCTTTACCATCAATAAGGTTTGTGGTTCCGGTTTGAAGGCAGTGCAGTTGGCTGCTCAAGCGATTCGATGTGGCGATGCAGATATTATTGTAGCTGGTGGTGCAGAAAACATGAGTCAGGCGCCATACGTTTTGCCAAGTTTCCGTTGGGGTGGCCGTATGGGCGATTCAAAAGTGGTAGATACCATGCTTAAGGATGGTTTGTCTGATGCCTTTAACGAATACCATATGGGAATTACAGCTGAGAATGTGGCCGAAGAATATGGTGTCAGTCGAGAAGAACAAGATGCTCTTGCTTTAGAGTCACAAAAACGAGCAGTGGCGGCTATAGAATCTGGCCGCTTTAAAGAAGAGATTGTGCCAGTTGTCATTCCTCAACGCAAAGGCGATCCTATCGTTTTTGATACAGATGAATATCCTAGAAAAGATGCTAGCTTGGAGAGCTTGTCTAAGCTAGGTCCTGTTTTCAAAAAAGACGGTTCTGTCACAGCGGGAAATGCTTCAGGAATCAATGACGGGGCAGCAGCTGTCTTGATGATGAGTGCTGAAAAAGCTGAAGAATTGGGACTTCCAGTCATTGCCCGTATTCGTTCGTATGCAAGTGCAGGTTTGGATCCTAAGATGATGGGATGTGGACCGATTTATGCGACTCGCAAGGCTCTTGAAAAAGGCAAATTGACAGTTGAGGATCTCGACTTGATTGAGTCAAATGAAGCCTTTGCTGCCCAGGCTTGTGCAGTTGGGAAAACACTTGGCTTTAACACAGATATTGTCAATGTCAATGGTGGCGCCATTGCTCTTGGTCACCCAATTGGGGCTTCCGGTTGCCGAATCCTAGTGACACTGGTACATGAGATGATGAAACGTGATGCTAAAACAGGGTTAGCAACTCTCTGTATCGGAGGAGGGATGGGGACTGCTCTTATCGTGGAACGATAGGTGTTAGTAATCTGAACACGTAGGTAGGAGGGTGATGATTCTCTCCTCTTTTTGTGTCTGAGGTTAGAAGAAATCAATCATGAAAGAAGGGCTTGCATCTTTTAAAAGGTCGCTTTTTAAGGGTTTTTGTGATATAATAATGCGCAAGAGGTTTAGAATGAAAAAAAATAATTTAATCCCGTTTTCTGCAGTCTGGCTAGGACTTGCAACTTTCGGAATCTTAACTTTGCTGATTATTTTTTCACATAATCTTGCTGTAACAATCACTGTTTTGTTTTTATTTGTACTGCTTTATCTGCTTTTATTTGTATGGCAAAAAAAACAGTATGAAAAGAGCGAAATTGAACAAATCCAATATGTAAATCACCAAGCTGAAAATAGCTTGAGTACTTTGCTTGATCAAATGCCGGTGGGAGTCCTGAAATTAGACTTATCAAGTGGAGAAGTGGAATGGTTTAATCCCTATGCTGAGCTGATTTTGACTACTGAAGAAGGCGGAATTGATGTTGAGTTAATTCAAACCATCATCAAGGCTTCTGTTGGGAATCCAGGTTCGTATGCTACCTTGGGCGAAACACGGTATGCTGTTCATATGGACAAGGCTTCGGGTGTTCTGTATTTCTTTGATGTTTCTGGGGAATATGAAGCAACTGTTGAATTGGTAACTAGCCGTCCAGTCATTGGAGTCATCTCGGTAGATAACTATGATGATTTGGAGGATGCGACGTCTGACTCTGATATCAGCCATATCAATAGCTTTGTAGCTAATTTTGTTTCAGAATTTGCTAGTAAGTATGCTATGTTTTCTCGCCGTGTGGGGATGGATCGTTTTTATGTATTCACAGATTACACGGTACTAGAGGAATTGATGAATGATAAATTCTCTGTTATTGATACTTTCCGAGAAGAATCAAAGCAGAGGCAGCTAGCCCTAACCTTAAGTATGGGATTTTCTTATGGTGATGGAAATCATGAAGAGATAGGGAAAATTGCCTTGCTCAACTTGAACTTAGCAGAAGTTCGCGGTGGTGACCAGGTGGTGGTCAAGGAAAATAACGAAACCAAGAATCCAGTCTACTTCGGTGGAGGAACTGCTGCATCTATCAAACGTACTCGTACACGTACGAGAGCTATGATGACAGCCATTTCTGATAAGATTCGAAGTGTTGACCAAGTTTTTGTAGTCGGTCATAAAAATCTAGATATGGATGCTTTGGGCTCTGCTGTCGGTATGCAGTTGTTTGCAAGTAATATTATTGAGAACAGTTATGCTGTCTATGATGCAGACCAGATGCCAGCAGATATTGAACGTGCTATCCATTTCTTGAAGAAGGAAGATGTCACGAAACTTTTATCTCTTACAGATGCGATGAAGCTAGTTACAAACCGTTCATTATTGATTCTGGTGGATCATTCCAAGACGGCTTTGACCTTGTCAAAAGATTTTTATGATTTGTTCACTCAAACTATTGTTATTGACCATCATCGACGTGATCAGGATTTCCCTGAGAATGCCGTTATCACTTATATTGAAAGTGGGGCAAGTAGTGCGAGTGAGTTGGTCACAGAATTGATTCAATTCCAAAATTCTAAGAAGAATCGTTTGAGTCGTATGCAGGCCAGTGTTTTGATGGCTGGTATGATGCTGGATACCAAGAATTTCACATCTCGCGTGACGAGTCGAACCTTTGATGTGGCTAGTTATCTGAGAACACGGGGAAGTGACAGTATTGCAATCCAGGAGATTGCTGCGACAGATTTTGAAGAGTACCGTGAGGTAAATGAACTCATTTTACAAGGTCATAAGCTAGGTTCAGATATCTTGATTGCCCAAGCTAAGGACTCAATGTCTTATGACACAGTTGTTATCAGTAAGGCTGCCGATGCTATGTTAGCTATGTCTGGCATTGAAGCCAGCTTCGTTCTAGCAAAAAATACACAAGGATTTATCTCTATCTCGGCTCGAAGCCGTAGTAAAATCAATGTGCAACGCATTATGGAAGAGCTGGGTGGTGGAGGCCACTTTAATCTAGCAGCTGCGCAAATCGAGGATATGAGTTTGTCAGAAACAGGAGAGAAATTGACTCAACTTGTCTTGGATGAACAAAAGGAAAAGGAGAAAGAAGAATGAAAGTAATCTTTTTAGCAGATGTCAAAGGAAAAGGGAAAAAAGGCGAAATCAAGGAAGTGCCAACTGGCTACGCTCAAAACTTCCTGATTAAAAAGAATTTGGCCAAGGAAGCGACTGCTCAAGCAGTGGGTGAGTTGCGTGGAAAACAAAAATCTGAAGAAAAAGCTCATGCAGAGATGATTGCTGAAGCAAAAGCCATCAAGGCTAAGCTTGAAGCAGAAGAAACTGTTGTAGAGTTTGTTGAAAAGGTTGGGCCAGATGGTCGTACATTTGGCTCCATCACCAACAAGAAGATTGCAGAAGAATTGCAAAAGCAATTTGGTATCAAGATTGACAAACGCAATATTCAAGTGCAAGCACCAATTCGAGCAGTAGGTTTGATTGATGTACCAGTAAAAATCTATCAAGATGTTACAAGTGTCATCAATCTTCGTGTAAAAGAAGGTTAAGTTTACAACTTCTTGACAAGATTGTAAAAGGAAGGAAAGTCGGATGGCAGAAGTAGAGGAACTGCGAGTTCAACCTCAGGATATTTTGGCAGAACAATCTGTTCTGGGGGCTATTTTTATAGATGAGAGTAAGCTCGTTTTTGTCCGAGAATACATTGATTCTCGTGACTTCTTTAAGTATGCTCATCGGTTGATTTTCCAAGCGATGGTAGATTTGTCGGATCGTGGAGAAGCAATTGATGCGACGACAGTTCGGACGATTTTGGATAGCCAAGGAGATCTGCAAAATATTGGTGGCTTGTCTTACCTTGTTGAAATCGTCAACTCTGTACCAACTTCAGCTAATGCGGAGTATTATGCTAAAATTGTAGCCGAAAAGGCTATGCTTCGTCGCTTGATTTCCAAGTTGACAGAGTCTGTCAACCAAGCCTATGAAGCTTCTAAGCCTGCAGATGAAATCATTGCTCAAGCAGAAAAGGGACTCATTGATGTCAGTGAAAACGCCAATCGTAGTGGGTTCAAGAACATCCGAGATATTCTAAATATCAACTTTGGAAACCTAGAAGTTCGGTCACAACAAACAACGGACATCACTGGTATTGCAACGGGTTACCGTGATTTGGACCATATGACGACAGGTCTCCATGAGGAGGAGTTGATTATCCTAGCGGCACGTCCAGCGGTTGGTAAGACAGCCTTTGCCTTAAATATTGCTCAGAACATCGGGACCAAGTTGGATAAGACTGTAGCTATTTTTTCACTGGAAATGGGTGCAGAAAGCCTAGTAGACCGTATGTTGGCAGCAGAAGGTTTGGTGGAGTCTCATTCTATTCGTACGGGTCAATTGACTGATGAGGAGTGGCAAAAGTATACCATTGCTCAAGGGAATCTAGCCAACGCTAGTATCTATATCGATGATACACCAGGGATTCGGATCACGGAAATTCGTTCGCGCTCACGCAAACTGGCTCAAGAAACTGGAAATCTTGGTTTGATTTTGATTGACTACCTACAGCTTATCACAGGAACTGGTCGTGAAAACCGCCAACAAGAAGTCTCTGAAATTTCTCGTCAGTTGAAAATTCTAGCTAAGGAGCTAAAAGTTCCAGTCATTGCTCTTAGTCAGTTATCTCGTGGAGTGGAACAGCGTCAGGATAAGAGACCAGTCTTGTCTGATATTCGTGAATCGGGTTCTATCGAGCAGGATGCGGATATCGTAGCCTTTCTATACCGTGACGACTACTATGATCGTGCGGGTGAAGAAGAGGAAGGAATTCCAAATAACAAGGTAGAGGTTATCATCGAGAAAAACCGTAGTGGAGCTCGTGGTACGGTGGAATTGATTTTCCAAAAAGAATACAATAAATTTTCAAGTATCTCAAAGAGGGAGGCATAAGATGTCAGATGCATTTACAGATGTAGCCAAGATGAAAAAAATCAAAGAAGAGATCAAGGCGCATGAGGGACAAGTCGTTGAAATGACTTTGGAGAATGGCCGTAAGCGCCAAAAAAATCGATTGGGTAAGCTAATTGAGGTTTATCCATCTCTATTTATCGTTGAATTTGGGGATGTTGAAGGAGACAAACAAGCCAATGTCTACGTTGAATCCTTCACCTACTCAGATATCTTGACAGAAAAGAACTTGATTCGCTATCTAGACTAAGAATCCTAAAATGAAGTGAGCTTTGCTCACTTTTTTCTTTTTCTCCCGAATAGTATAAACGAGGGTAACCTCGAAAATTTATATTATTAAGGAGAATGAATGACGTTTTTAAAATCAGGAGTTAAGAAGAGTAGATGTACTCAGTTGAGTGTAGGGCTGGCTACTTTGTTCGTTACGAGTACCTTTTTGTTTGGTGGAGAATCAGTTCAGGCCGACAGTGTAGCGCGTGGAGATGACTATCCGCTTCACTACAAAAATGGTAGTGTTGAAATCGATCAGTGGCGGATGTATTCTCGCCAGTGTACCTCTTTTGCGGCCTTTCGTTTGAGTAGTGTAAATGGCTTTGAGATTCCTCCTGCCTACGGAAATGCGAATGAATGGGGACATCGTGCAAGGCGAGAAGGCTACCGTGTGGATACTAAGCCAGAAGTTGGGGCTATTGCTTGGTCGACAGAAGGATATTATGGGCACGTGGCCTGGGTATCAAATGTGTCGGGGGATACGATTGAAATCGAAGAGTATAACTATGGGGTTCGAGAAAAGTATAATCGTCGAAAAGTCAAGGCTAGTTCGATGACAGGTTTTATTCATTTTAGGGATTTATCTGCTAGCCATAGTGCGGGTGAGAATGCTCATAGCTCAGAGCTTCCGTCTAGTGGGACAATAGTATTCACGGAGAAATCGCCGATTATGGACCAACCGTCAAGTACAGGACAGGTTATTGACTACTATTATGCTGGTGAGAGTGTGAGTTATGATCAAGTTCTTGAAAAGGATGGTTATAAGTGGCTCGGTTATCTATCCTACAGTGGTGCTAGAAGATATGTGCAGTATACAAAGTTAAGCAATACAGAGAAAGGCTGGAAAAAAGAAGGAGGGAGTTGGTATTACCGAGAGAATGGTAAGCTAGCAACAGGATGGAAAAAAGTTAATGGCAATTGGTATCATTTAAAAGAAAATGGGGCCATGTCAACTGGCTGGGTTAAGGATGGCTCTCACTGGTATTATCTAAAGGCTTCGGGTGAGATGCAGACGGGATGGCTTAAAGACAAGGGAACTTGGTATTACTTAGAGGAATCTGGCCGGATGAAAGCTAGTCAATGGTTCCAAGCCTCGGGTAAACATTACTATGTTGATGCTTCGGGAGCCTTAGCTGTTAATACGATTATTGATGGCTACAGACTAGACAGTGATGGGGTAAGGATAGGAAGTGTTTCTTAAACATCATACAAGCTTTCTTCTTGTTCATAAAATTTTAAAATGGATATCGAATTAGTTGACGTTCTTTAAATAGTATAATATAATAACATTAAAAACTATAAAAGGGGCTTTGTCTAATGGACAAGAAGAAAGTTATTTTAACAAGTTTAGCAAGTGCAGCTGTATTGGGTGCTAGTGTACTCGTTTCACAGCCTTCAGTAGTTAAGGCAGATGAAGGGAAAGCAGAAGAGCAGGCAGTTGTTCCTGCACAACCACAAGCTGGAACAGAAGGGGAGAGCGGTGCTCAAACTGAAAAGGGATCAGAAAACGCTAGTCCAGCTAATCCTGGTGCGACAAATCCAGCTAAGATGACCAAAGAAGAGTTGATGAAGGCTTTGGATGAACTTGAGGAACAGGCTATTAGTGATATTGAGGATAAGGAAGCAATTGAGGACAAAGAGGCTGCAACTGAAGCTGTGAAGGAATATATCGGTAAGATGTATATTTCAGACACTCTTGAGTCTGGAGAGCTCAGCCTAGATAATATCATCGCTGAATTGCCAGAAGGTGCAGAAGATAAGGCTGTGGTAACAGGTCCTGAAGTTCAAACTAATAAAAAATTATCTACTGAGGAGAAGGCTCTACTAGACCAGGCTGAAAAAGATGCCAAAGAACAAGTTTCTCAAGCGACGGATGCTCTGGTTCAAGCTCTAGAATCTCTTGAAAATGCTGTAATTGAAGATATTAAAAAAGACGCTTCAATCACCAATAAAGAAGCGGCTATCAAAGAAGCCAAAGAAGAGATTGGTAAAGAAGATCTTTTAAAGGCTATCGCAGATGAGGATTTGGAGATTGGTGATGTTATTGTAGACTGGCCAGCAGATACAAGCGAGCACAAAACAGTAGCTGAAGCTGTATCAGAATTCACAGATGAAGACCAAGCTAAGTTAGACGAAGCTGATAAAGAGGCTCAGGTTGATGCAGCTAAAGTTCGCTCAGATTTAATCGCTACCCTAGAAAAAATTGAAAGAGAGACAATCGACGACATCAACAAAGATGCCACTATCACTGATAAGGAAGCAGCGATCAAGGCAGCTAAAGAAGTGATTGGCAAGGACGGCATCTTGAAAGCTATCGAAGAAGGTGACATCGAAGCGTCAGATTTGTTAGATGATTTCTTGGCAGAAGATAGTGAACAAGTAACACCAGCCGAAGCGACGAGCCAAGAAGATTTCTCAAGTCAAGACCAAGCAAAACTGGCTGCAGCGGACAAGGAAGCAGCAGAAGAAGCAGCCAAAGTTCGATCAGATTTAATCGCTACCTTAGAAAAAATTGAAAAATCAACCATTGACGACATCAACAAAGATGCCACTATCACTGATAAGGAAGCAGCGATTAAAGCAGCTAAAGAAGTGATTGGCAAGGATGCTATCTTGAAAGCC
>NZ_AJKQ01000012.1:0-18905 GCF_000257455.1 Streptococcus oralis SK610 | reverse complement strand
AACTTGCAGATGCAGATTGACTCGAACTCGCTGAAGCAGACTGACTTGCACTCAATGATGCTGATTCACTTGCGCTCACTGAAGCGGATTGGCTTGAGCTTACGGAAGCAGACTGGCTGGCACTCAATGAAGCAGATTGACTCGAGCTGACTGAAGCAGACTGACTGGCGCTCGCTGATGCAGATTGACTGGCGCTCGCTGAAGCTGACTGACTCGAACTTGCAGATGCAGACTGACTTGCACTTACTGAAGCTGATTCACTTGTGCTTACAGATGCTGACTCACTGGCGCTCACTGAAGCAGACCGGCTCGTGCTGACTGAAGCAGACTGACTTGCGCTCGCTGATGCGGATTGGCTTGAGCTCACTGAGGCAGACTGACTTGCACTTGCCGATGCTGATTGACTTGAGCTCACTGAAGCTGATTGGCTCGAACTTACTGATGCGGATTGACTTGAGCTCATTGACGCTGATCGGCTAGCACTCGCTGAAACAGATTGGCTTGAGCTGACTGACGCGGATTGGCTGGCGCTCGCTGAGGCTGATTGGCTGGCGCTCACTGAAGCGGACTGACTTGCACTCATTGACGCCGATTGACTCGCGCTGGCTGAGGCTGACTGACTTAAGCTCACTGACGCAGACTGACTCGAGCTGGCTGAGGCTGACAGGCTGGAACTTACCGATGCAGACTGGCTATTACTTACTGAAATAGACGCTTGATTTGGCGTAATTTGTCCATTAAACGCATCTGAAACCAAACCATCTACTGTCGTACTAGCAGTCACCGGTCCACTTGGAAGTCGTCCTCCATTGCGATCATATACTTTCTTCAAGTCATTTGCAGTAAAGGTTACACTGGTAGAACTCCCTGTTGCTTGTTTGGTAAATACTTCACCTGCAATTGTTAAAGTAACTGTCCCACCTGGAGCAACTCCATCTACCGTAATCGCTTGATTTGAGAGCCCACCTTTTTCATTAAGATATTGATTCTCTATCCTTGGCGTCTGAGGACGCACAGTAAAGCTCACGTCAATTTCATCCGTACTTCCATCTGGATAAGTTACCACCGCTGTCAAAGTATGCCGACCAGCTGGTAAATCTGTGTTGGTTCCAGATTTCCAAGTGTAGGTGGTTTTAGTCCCCTTAGTAATTCCTGTGGTAGGAAACTCCGGAGTCCCTTGGGCATTCGTGATATACTGACTAGCTTCACCAACAGAGATTGTTCCCGAATTTGTCGTAAGAGTAAAGTCTCGATTACTTTCAGCATTGATAGCTGGTTCGTACTTTTCAGACTGAGCATGGACTTCAAATTGAATTGCGGCAGGGTTGGCTGTTAAATCTTTTACAAGTCCAACGTCAGTAGTATTTCCGTTAAAATTACCTTCCTGATCATAGGTGAAAACATAACGAGTCCACACACTATTTACTGCTTGATTTTTTCCAACAGAACCCGTGATTGAAACTGTGAAAGGATTTGAAGCTGTAGCATTTCCATCTTTGGCTAGTTTATTTGTCGGAACAACCATTCTGATACTTTGACCATTACTCGTAGCGAATGAGACAACAGTTGAAGTAGCCGGATAGGCCGCGGGTACAGAAGTGGGGACAAATTTTGCATGTTCAATTCGACCACTGTTATCAGTAAACTCAATGGTCGCAGAAAAATTTTCTTCTCGATAAATTTTAAATTTTTGTCCTTCTAGAACTGCGCCACCTGTAACAGTTATTTTCTGAAGTTCAGGCTTTTCTGTATCCCTTGCAGCTCTGAAGCTAGCGGTATTTGAAGCTTTGGTCAAAGCTTGTCCGTTTCTGCTGTCACGAAGTCCAGAGTTGGCACGTAACACAGCATTTGCAATACTATTTCGAGCTTCTGTAGCTTTTTGTAGGATAGGGGCAAGGTCAGAAGCCTCCCC
The DNA here is from genome assembly GCF_000257455.1 of Streptococcus oralis SK610. Lineage (GTDB taxonomy): Bacteria > Bacillota > Bacilli > Lactobacillales > Streptococcaceae > Streptococcus > Streptococcus oralis_CB. Next base: position 16,993 of record NZ_AJKQ01000012.1, on the reverse strand, counting down.
TTTCAAGGCTTCTGCTATCTCATTCCTCGCTAGACTAGCCTTGGCAATTGCCTCATCCGAGTTTGGAAGTCCCTGCGCTTGAGCTAGAAACTGCCCAATCTCAGCAGACAAGGCCTCTAATTTCTTCCGTTTTTCTTCACTTTGCTTTTCTGTCAAGGCTACAGAAGTCATAGTCAGACTCGATTCAGCCGTCACACCTTCATTCTTTACACGACCAGACTGACTTTGAGGCAAGGATTCTGTAGAAAAATCAACTGCTTTTAATTCTTTTGAAGGTTGTGATTCTTTCACTGTCTCCCGAGCTGACTCACTTGCTTGGTACTGACTTTGAACACCAACTGAAGCTCTCTCTGACAGATTACTATTCGCTTGATTCTGTGTTCCAAGGGATTCACTTGAACTAGCAGTTACACTTTGACTGTTTGCCAAAGATTGACTAGTAGAAGCAGATTGGCTAACGCTAGAAGAGTTTGAGGCACTGATAGACTGGCTCGTAGACGCAGATTGGCTAGCACTGTGCGAATTGAATTCTGACAATGACTGGCTTTGACTGGTAGACAAAGACAAGCTAGCCGTATCTTGATGATCCTGTGTCGTCCCTAGCACTACTGAATCTCTCGTCGCCAGGGTATCTTTTGATTCGACAGTCTTTTCAACAGCGACTGCATCATTGGCATAAACACGCGTTTGCGTCGCAGCAAAACCACCTAAGATCGTCCCCGTAGCTGCTATCCCTTTCAAGACATCCAAGCCGGTCAACTTCTGACCTTCTTGCTTTTCAACCATTTCTGTCTTTACTTGGCTCGTATCCGCACTTCCACGCATCACCTTAAATAAGCCAAAAAGGGAAGTCGAGGCCCGTAGCCAATGCTTCCCTGATTTGATTAATTTGTACCGTGTCACACGGTCTGTTTCTCTATATTCACCCTTCTGGCGTCTAAAAAACATGTTCATCCCCTCAACTTGAAAAAGATCTATTCACCTATAAAATACTATCTTCTTATTATATACCAAATATACCGACAATTCAATATCTATAATATATCCTAAAGAAAGAAAATGATTTCAAAAATAACTTGATTTCAAATCTATTCTGTTTTTTCAATATAATCTTCATTTTATTGTTCTGTTAATATATTTTATTTGTTTTTTAACCATTTCTGAGTGCTTTAAAATTTTAGCAAAAAATCCCAATCACTCGGGGAATTGATTTTTATTCAAAATATAGAAAAAGTCCATGAATCAATAGCATGCATAGACTTTTAGGAATAGAGTATTTAAAGGTAGTTTCACAAATGAATTAATGAGGCCGGTAGCCGAGGTAACTTTCTAGCCTTTCCAACAAAAAAATCCACGAATCAAAAACATTCGCGGACTTTTCTTACGACGCATTTAAGCAAAATGCCATACTAATTAATAGCCTTAATCTACGACACTGAGTTTTACAAATCGATTTTATTTGTAAAACGTGATTACGACGGAAAAATCCACGAATCGATAATATTCATGGATTTTTCCTAGTGAAGCGTTTCGGTAAGCCGATTTTACACTACGACACGGAGTTTGGCAAATCGATTCTATTTGCCAGTAAGGCAGTTAGCTAGTTCGCCAAATAGCGACTAGCGTCCAACAATTAGGAACTTTAGTTCCAATTGTTGGTGCTGAGTTACATCTTCTCCTCCAACTCTACGTCTGGATACTTGTCCGCAAACCAGCGAAGGGCAAAGTCATTTTCAAAGAGGAAGACTGGTTGGTCAAAACGGTCTTTGCCCAAGATATTTCGGCTTGAGGACATGCGCTCGTCCAAGTCCTCAGGCTTGATCCAACGAACGGTCTTTTTACCCATTGGGCTCATGACCACTTCTGCATTGTACTCGCCTTCCATGCGGTGCTTAAAGACTTCAAATTGGAGTTGTCCGACAGCCCCTAGCATGTACTCGCCTGTTTGGTAATTCTTATAAAGCTGAATGGCTCCCTCTTGCACCAATTGCTCAATCCCCTTATGGAAGGATTTTTGTTTCATGACGTTCTTAGCAGAAACTTTCATGAAAATTTCAGGGGTAAAGGTTGGCAGTGGTTCAAACTCAAACTTGTTTTTTCCAACCGTCAAAGTGTCTCCAACCTGATAAGTACCGGTATCGTAAACCCCGATGATATCTCCTGCCACGGCATTGGTCACATTCTCACGACTTTCCGCCATAAACTGGGTGACATTAGACAGTTTAGCCCCTTTACCAGTACGAGGTAGATTGACACTCATACCACGCTCAAATTCACCCGATACGATACGAACAAAGGCAATACGGTCCCGGTGACGAGGGTCCATGTTGGCTTGGATTTTAAAGACAAATCCTGAGAAATCCTTGTCATAAGGATCCACAATTTCGCCATCTGTTTTCTTGTGTCCATGTGGTTCTGGAGCAAACTTAAGGAAGGTCTCAAGGAAGGTCTGCACCCCAAAGTTAGTGAGAGCTGAACCGAAGAAGACCGGAGTCAGTTCTCCTGCAAGAATAGCTTCTTCTGAAAACTCATTCCCTGCTTCTTGCAACAGTTCGATGTCGTCCTTAACCTGAGCGTAGAAAGGATTGCTTCCAAAGAGCTTATCCCCTTCTTCCAGACTGGCAAAACGTTCATCCCCTTTATAAAGTTCCAAGCGTTGGTTATAGAGGTCATACAATCCTTCAAAGGCTTTCCCCATCCCGATTGGCCAGTTCATAGGATAGCTCACAATGCCAAGGACTTCTTCTAGTTCTTGCAAGAGGTCCAGTGGCTCACGACCATCACGGTCTAGCTTGTTCATAAAAGTAAAGACTGGGATGCCACGGTGCTTCACAACCTCAAACAATTTCTTGGTTTGGGCCTCGATACCCTTGGCAGAGTCCACGACCATGACCGCAGCATCCACCGCCATCAAGGTACGATAAGTATCTTCTGAGAAGTCCTCGTGCCCTGGTGTGTCGAGGATATTCACGCGCTTGCCATCGTAGTCAAACTGCATAACAGATGACGTGACCGAAATCCCACGTTGTTTCTCGATATCCATCCAGTCAGACTTGGCAAAAGTCCCTGTTTTCTTCCCTTTTACCGTACCAGCCTCACGAATCTCGCCCCCAAAGTAGAGCAACTGCTCAGTGATGGTTGTTTTCCCGGCGTCCGGGTGGGAGATGATAGCAAAAGTACGGCGTTTCTTAATTTCTTCTTGAATATTCATAAGTTCTCTTTCTTTGATTTTCTATTTTTAGTTGTTTCAGTAGCTAAGAATGATGTTTACATTGGATTTTACCATTCCTTTCAACTCTCCATTATAGCGGATTTTGGGGAGTTTTTCAATTGCTCATCCGATGAAAAGACAAGCTAGAGCACAGATTGCGCCTGAGTTCTCTTTTTCCACCGTTTCTTGAACAAGATATCAAAAAGAACCAGAGCCAGTGAGAGGATGACGGACACAAGAAGGTACTTTAGCCATAGAGGAGCATTCGAGATAAACGGGGTATCTCTTAACAAACCATAATTTCCACCCGTCACCTGATTAACCCCAACTAGAAAGAGGTTGAGAATGAAGGTATAGGCTACAATCATATACTTCTTAAGCAAGGTCTTGTCATAGTGATTCATCAAGTAAACCAAGGAATTCACTAAAAGGGCATAGTGCCCAATCAAAAATGAAAAACTGGTGATATGGGGAAAATCATAGGGGTCAAAAACAGGGTAAACCAAAGCAAAGACCGCTCCACTTGCTCCTAAGAGGGCAAAATATTGCTTGCTCCGCCATTTATCGGGCAAGAAAACCACCGCAAACATAGCCAAACGGCAATGATAAAAAGGAAGGCTATTAGAAAAGGGAATTCCAAAGCCAACATACCAACTGTAAAGAGCTAGTAACTGGAGAATCTGAATCCCCTTAAACAAGAGGATAAATTTTGGATTTTTGTGATAAGCAAGTGCTCCATAAATACAAAGCACTAAAAAAAGCATCATAACTCCATACCAAAAGAGCGAAATGGGAGGAGGAACCGTCTGAGATCTGGTGATAAATTGATGGAACATATTTCTATCCTAACTTTTATTTTTTCTATTCTCTAGTTTAACCATTATAGCGAATTAAAAGCGATTTTTCAATTTCTATTTCTTTTCAGTTTGGCTCCCTTATTTATAGGAAAATATGGTAAAATAGAACAGACTAAAAATCATCATTTCACGAAAGGAAGCAAGATGAAAATTACGCAAGAAGAGGTAACACACGTTGCCAATCTTTCAAAATTAAGATTCTCTGAAGAAGAAACTGCTGCCTTTGCGACAACCTTGTCTAAAATTGTTGACATGGTTGAATTGCTGGGCGAAGTCGACACAACTGGTGTCGCACCTACTACGACCATGGCTGACCGCAAGACCGTACTCCGCCCTGATGTGGCCGAAGAAGGAACAGACCGTGACCGCTTGTTTAAAAACGTACCTGAAAAAGAAAACTACTATATCAAGGTACCAGCTATCCTAGATGATGGAGGAGATGCCTAATGACTTTTAATAACAAAACGATTGAAGACTTGCACAACCTCCTTGTATCTAAGGAGATTTCAGCTACTGAATTGACCCAAGCCACGCTTGAAGATATCAAGTCTCGCGAGAAAGCTATCAATGCTTTTGTCACTATCGCTGAAGAACAAGCCCTTGCTCAAGCTAAAGCCATTGATGAAGCTGGAATTGACGCGGATAATGTCCTTTCAGGAATTCCACTGGCTGTTAAGGATAATATTTCTACTGACGGCATCCTCACAACTGCTGCCTCAAAAATGCTCTACAACTACGAGCCTATCTTTGATGCGACAGCCGTTGCCAATGCCAAAGCTAAAGGAATGATTGTTGTCGGAAAAACCAACATGGACGAGTTTGCCATGGGTGGATCCGGTGAGACTTCCTACTACGGCGCAACAAAAAATGCTTGGGACCACAGCAAGGTTCCTGGTGGTTCATCAAGCGGTTCTGCCGCAGCTGTAGCCTCAGGTCAAGTCCGCTTGTCACTTGGTTCTGATACGGGTGGTTCTATCCGCCAACCTGCTGCCTTCAACGGGATCGTTGGTCTCAAACCAACCTACGGAACAGTTTCACGTTTCGGCCTCATTGCCTTTGGTAGCTCTCTAGACCAAATCGGGCCTTTTGCTCCAACTGTTAAGGAAAATGCCCTCTTGCTCAATGCGATTGCCAGCGAAGATGCCAAAGACTCTACCTCTGCTCCTGTCCGCATCGCTGACTTTACTTCAAAAATCGGCCAAGATATCAAGGGAATGAAAATTGCTTTGCCTAAGGAATACCTTGGTGAAGGGATTGATCCAGAGGTTAAGGAAACCATTCTGAGTGCAGCCAAACACTTTGAAAAACTTGGTGCTATCGTCGAAGAAGTCAGCCTTCCTCACTCTAAATACGGTGTTGCCGTTTACTACATCATCGCTTCATCAGAAGCCTCATCAAACTTGCAACGCTTTGACGGTATCCGTTACGGCTACCGCGCAGATGATGCGACTAATCTTGATGAAATCTATGTAAACAGCCGTAGCCAAGGTTTCGGTGAAGAGGTAAAACGCCGTATCATGCTAGGTACTTTCAGCCTTTCATCAGGTTACTATGATGCCTACTATAAGAAAGCTGGTCAGGTCCGTACCCTCATCATCCAAGATTTCGAAAAAGTCTTTGCGGATTACGACTTGATTTTGGGACCAACTGCTCCAAGCATTGCCTATGATTTGGACTCCCTCAACCACGACCCAGTTGCCATGTACTTGGCTGACCTTTTGACCATCCCAGTCAACTTAGCAGGTCTCCCAGGAATTTCAATTCCTGCTGGATTCTCTCAAGGTCTACCAGTCGGTCTCCAATTGATCGGTCCTAAGTACTCTGAGGAAACCATTTACCAAGCTGCTGCTGCCTTTGAAGCAACAACAGACTACCACAAACAACAACCCGTGATTTTTGGAGGTGACAACTAATGAACTTTGAAACAGTCATTGGACTTGAAGTCCACGTAGAGCTCAACACCAATTCAAAAATCTTCTCACCTACTTCTGCCCACTTTGGAAATGACCAAAATGCCAACACTAACGTGATTGACTGGTCCTTCCCAGGAGTTCTGCCAGTTCTCAATAAAGGGGTTGTCGATGCCGGTATCAAGGCAGCTCTTGCTCTCAACATGGACATCCACAAAAAGATGCACTTTGACCGCAAGAACTACTTCTATCCCGACAATCCCAAAGCCTACCAAATTTCTCAGTTTGATGAGCCAATCGGTTATAACGGCTGGATTGAAGTGGAGCTAGAAGATGGTACAACCAAGAAAATCGGTATCGAACGCGCTCACCTAGAGGAAGATGCTGGTAAAAACACCCACGGTACAGATGGCTACTCTTATGTTGACCTCAACCGCCAAGGGGTGCCCTTGATTGAGATTGTATCTGAAGCCGACATGCGTTCTCCTGAAGAAGCCTATGCTTATCTAACTGCCCTCAAGGAAGTCATCCAGTACGCTGGTATTTCTGACGTTAAGATGGAAGAAGGTTCGATGCGTGTGGATGCCAACATTTCTCTTCGTCCTTATGGTCAAGAAAAATTCGGTACCAAGACTGAGTTGAAAAACCTCAACTCCTTCTCAAACGTTCGCAAGGGTCTCGAATACGAAGTCCAACGTCAAGCTGAAATCCTTCGCTCAGGTGGTCAAATCCGCCAAGAAACACGCCGTTACGATGAAGCCAACAAAGCAACCATCCTCATGCGTGTTAAGGAAGGCGCTGCAGACTACCGCTACTTCCCAGAACCAGACCTCCCACTCTTTGAAATTTCAGATGAGTGGATTGAGGAAATGCGTACTGAACTGCCAGAGTTTCCAAAGGAACGCCGTGCGCGCTACGTTGCTGACCTTGGCTTGTCAGACTACGATGCTAGCCAGTTGACTGCAAATAAGGTCACTTCTGACTTCTTTGAAAAAGCTGTTGCCCTCGGTGGTGATGCCAAACAAGTCTCTAACTGGCTCCAAGGTGAAGTTGCTCAGTTCTTGAACGCCGAAGGTAAAACACTAGAACAAATCGAATTGACACCAGAAAACTTGGTTGAAATGATTGCCATCATCGAAGACGGCACTATCTCATCTAAGATTGCCAAAAAAGTCTTTGTCCACCTGGCTAAAAATGGCGGTGGCGCGCGTGAATACGTGGAAAAAGCAGGCTTGGTGCAAATCTCTGATCCAGATATCTTGATTCCAATCATCCACCAAGTCTTCGCAGATAATGGAGCAGCCGTTGCCGACTTCAAGTCAGGAAAACGCAACGCAGACAAGGCCTTCACAGGATTCCTTATGAAGGCAACCAAAGGACAAGCCAACCCACAAGTTGCCCTTGAACTCCTTGCACAAGAATTGGCGAAGTTGAAAGAAAGTGAGTAATTTACTCTTTATACACTTTTTTCTACTTTTAAAACGAGAATGAGACAAGGAGAATAAATGAACAAATTTTTACGATTGCTATTCGTCTTAGTCATCATCGCTATGCTAGGCGCTTCTATACTACAAATTTTCTTTCCATCGTACATGGGAAGCCACTCCGGGTACGGAATATCTGCTGGTTGGCAACGAGAAATTGGAATATGGAATTTAGCTGTATTGATTATTATTCTCGCTGTCAATATTAAATACGATTGGTTCTATCTACGAATCGCACTTCTTGCTCTCTTTATTGGCGGAATTGGAATAGGAACAAATCACTTACTCAATTATATGGAGTATCACTCTCCTGTAAATGCTATCGGTGCTTTTGAAAATTACTTGCTAGCAATAGGGTGGATTGTGGGATGGCTCATCGAGCGCCATTCCATAAAGAAGCTAAATGCTAGTAAATAACGCCTAGTATATCTTAGATTATTTTAAAGGTTATTAATAGTTTAATAATCATTCGAATTCAGAATTCTACCTTTTCAATCATATAGTTAGGAGACACATGAAAAAGTTTTATGCTCTTTTAATGACCTGTTTATTACTTGTTTTTCTATCCGTGCCTCAAATCGTTGATGCGGGTGTCGGACATTCCAGAAGTGGAGGGAGCAGCCGCAGTAGCTCCAGAAGTAGCAGCCGCTCAAGTGGAGGTGGAAGTCGTTCTGGTGGCTCATCCTACCACTACTACCGCTCTGGATATGGATCATCCTCTGACAGTTCTGCTAGCTCTCCCTATCTAGGATTTATGTTCATATTAGTTGGAGGAATCATACTAGTTGTTATCGTCAAATCCTTGCAGAATAAGTCTGGAGATTCGAGTTCAACCTACACTAGTAATGATTATCAAACGCTCCATCGTCGAGTTGAACACAACACACTGGCCATTAGTCGTGTGAAATACGGAGATCCAAACTTCGACGCTGAGGCCTTCACATCTTGGGTTAAGGAAGTCTACCTTAAATTGCAGGTTGCCTGGACTGAGAAGAATTGGAACTCTGTCCGAGCTTTAGAAAGTACCAGTCTCTACTCTCAACACAGTACCCAACTCGAAGACCATATTCGTGCTAAAACAACTAATGTTTTAGAGAAAGTTTGTATCGAAAATGTTCGCATCAAGGAGTTCATTGAAAATCCTGACGGAAACGATACCTTAGTGGTGATCCTGTCATCTACCTTGCGGGACTATGTCATTGACGATGAGACTCGCCGTGTCCTTGAAGGAGACCCTAAAAAAGATCTCTTCACCGTGTATCAATTGAACTTTATCCGTCAACACGGTAGCCAAACGCAAGCAGTCAATCCAGACCAAGTTGTGAGCGACCACTGTCCAAACTGTGGCGCCCCATTGAAAATCTCTGCAGTTAGTGAGTGCGACTACTGTGGTGCCAATCTCTCTCGCAGTCCAAACCAATGGGTACTCGATACCTATGATGTTGTGGATGAAGACGAGCTTTATAATTAGGAGGAATTATGGGATTTATACGTGCAGCCTTATCAGCAGGCTTAAATAGTTTTAATGATAGTAAATTCAAGGAAGCCATTGTCCTTCCAGATAATGTCTCTGGCGACGCCTTGGCCGTCAAAGGTCAATTACTCACAAAAGACCCAGATGGACGTTCTCGTCACAGCAATCAAAATACTGGACTTTTGTCAGATGGCAGTGTGGTTATCGTTCCTCAAGGTTATACCGCTGTTTTGGTAAACAACGGTACCTTCCTTGGTGAAGTCCTCGAAGCAGGTAGCCACGAATGGCAAGCTGGTGATAATGTCTGGCTCCTTGAAAAAGGTGGTTTAAAAGGCACTTGGGAAAACTTTAAAAACCGTTTCTCTTTCGGTGGACAAGTCATCACCCAACAGGAAATTATCTTTATCCGCATGCAACCTATTGCAGGTAATAAGTTCGGCACACAAAATGCGGTCGAATACTTCAGCGAACGTTACCAACAACTGCTCAACATCCGTTTCTATGGCTTGTTTGATGTAAAAATAGCAGACCCAGTCCTCTTCTACGTGAGCTCTGTTAGTCGTCAAATTACTGACGGACAGCCATTTACTCTCCATGATGTAGCTCAAGGAACGCTCCGTCAAAATATCGCACCAAAAATCGCGATTGCCATTGCCAAATATACCAACGAAAACAAGGTTGATATTTATAGCCTCAATGCCAACCAAGATACCTTTAACGAACTCGCTAAACAAGAGGTCAACAAGGTTTGGACAGGCCTCTACGGAATTGAAGCAACTAATATCTTGCTTGAAGACCTCAGCTACGACCAAGAAAGTCTTGATATCGTTCGCAAGCTTGATAGTGAGCTCGTGGCAATGAAGTACAACACGATTGAAATCGAAGAACGTCGTGCTCGAAACGAAGCGCTTATTGCTGCAGCTGCCAATGAGGGGAATGGCAATGGGATGAACATGTTTATGGGTATGAATCTTGGCCAAACTCTCGGTGGTCAACTAAGCCAACAAGTCCAAAATCAAGCGCCGGCTCAAAACACTGGGCAAACTGCCAGTAAGAATTTTTACATCGAAGTCGATGGAAAATACGTTCTCGTTACTAAAGACGAAGATGGAAATATCGTACCAGTCAACTAATTAAGCTCCTTCTGACATTTGAGTAATGTTGTCTTTTATGGTACAATAAAGAGTAAATTATTTTATTAAAGAGGTAAAAACATGATTGAAGCAAGTAAATTAAAGGCTGGTATGACCTTTGAAACAGCTGACGGAAAATTGATCCGCGTTTTGGAAGCTAGCCACCACAAACCAGGTAAAGGAAACACAATCATGCGTATGAAATTGCGTGATGTCCGTACTGGTTCTACATTTGACACAAGCTACCGTCCAGAGGAAAAATTTGAACAAGCTATCATCGAGACTGTCCCAGCTCAATACTTGTACAAAATGGATGACACAGCCTACTTCATGAACACAGAAACTTACGACCAATACGAAATTCCTGTAGTCAACGTTGAAAACGAATTGCTTTACATCCTTGAAAACTCTGATGTGAAGATCCAATTCTACGGAACTGAAGTGATTGGTGTTACCGTTCCTACTACTGTCGAATTGACAGTTGCAGAAACTCAACCATCTATCAAAGGTGCTACTGTTACAGGTTCTGGTAAACCAGCAACGATGGAAACTGGACTTGTCGTAAACGTTCCAGACTTCATCGAAGCAGGACAAAAACTCGTTATCAACACTGCAGAAGGAACTTACGTTTCTCGTGCCTAATCTCTAGAAAGAGGTCATTCTATGGGAATTGAAGAACAACTTGGCGAAATCGTTATCGCCCCACGTGTACTTGAAAAAATCATTGCTATTGCTACTGCAAAAGTAGAGGGTGTTCACTCTTTTTCAAACAAATCAGTATCTGACACCCTTTCAAAACTTTCTCTCGGCCGCGGCGTTTATCTTAAAAACGTGAACGAAGAACTCACAGCTGATATCTATCTCTACCTTGAGTACGGAGTAAAAGTTCCTAAGGTAGCTGTTGCTATCCAAAAAGCTGTCAAAGATGCTGTCCGCAACATGGCTGATGTAGAACTAACTGCTATCAATATCCACGTTGCTGGTATCGTTGCAGATAAAACACCAAAACCAGAATTGAAAGATCTATTTGACGAGGACTTCCTCAATGACTAGTCCACTATTAGAATCTAGACGCCAACTCCGTAAATGCGCTTTTCAAGCTCTCATGAGCCTTGAGTTCGGTACGGATGTCGAAACTGCTTGTCGTTTCGCCTATACTCATGATCGTGAAGATACTGATGTGCAACTTCCAGCCTTTTTGACAGAGCTAGTTTCTGGTGTTCAGGCTAAAAAGGAAGAACTAGACAAGCAAATCACACAGCATTTAAAAGCAGGTTGGACCATCGAGCGTTTAACGCTCGTGGAAAGAAACCTCCTTCGCTTGGGAGTCTTTGAAATCACTTCATTCGACACTCCACAGTTGGTTGCTGTCAATGAAGCTATTGAGCTTGCAAAGGACTTCTCAGATCAAAAATCTGCCCGTTTTATCAACGGACTGCTCAGCCAGTTTGTAACAGAAGAACAGTAAAAAGAAAAAGTGTTTGACAAATATCAAACACTTTTTTCTTTGCCTTCCACTATCTAAAAAAGTGGTAATAGACATAATTATAAACAAAAATCCAGATGGGTTTTGCATAAATGAGAAAGTTGAAAAAACTATGGCACAGGATGGTGATTTTTAGGTTCTTTGTCCACCGATATACTAGGGCATAGAAGAGACCGCCTAAACTATAAATAATCAAACTGATAGGATCTCGGTGATTTAGGATCAAATGACTAAGTCCAAAGATAAGAGCAGATAGGATAACATCCAGATAGTACTTGGATTGGGGAAAGAAGGTATTCATAAAGTACCCTCTATAAATCAGTTCCTCTAATATAGGTCCGACTATTACTGTTAAACTAAAACTGAGAACAGTTGATAGAAAAGTTGGTTGCCCATTGGAGTATAGAATCGAAAGAAGGTCTTGAAAGATATACTTGTTATCAATTAGGTGATGAAACTGTAACTGAAAAGCATCCACCAATTGACGATCAAAATAAGTAGCTACTAGACCAACTACAAAGTAAAAGAATCTTAACTTCTTTGAACCCTTTTTTTCAAAAATATAGAGCATCTCTTTCTTTTTGAGCCAGTAGATAAACAATATCAAAAGAGCTATTACTTCAACTGTTAAAAAGATAGAATAGCCATCTATCCCCCATCCTAAAAACTTAGTCAGATACATAATCCCTAACTCTGGTAGATAAACCGATAAAAATACCAGTGATGTAAAGACTCCCAGATGCCCTAGTTTTTTCATTTTTACAGACTTTCTTAACTTCTTATTCCGTTATATAACTTAATCCCGTAATTTAGATTTCAAATTTCCTTTCAAGTTTGAAAATCATTTGAACATTACAAACTTCTATATCTACTATAAATCTTTTTTTACCAGTGTACCATCCATATCCTCAACTGTCAATTTTTCGTCCTGAAATGTATGTTCTCTAGAAAAAAATGCTAGAACCTTTACTCAGTTCTAGCTTTCTTTTTAATATTTTCTAAAGCGTTGGTAACGTTCTTCTAGGAGCTGTTCCAAGGCTAAGCCTCCCAAGCGGTCAAGCTCTGCACGCAATTCATTTTTGACACGAGCTTGCAGTTCCTTACTGGAAAGACCTGCTTCTGAGATTACCTTGTCCACGATTTCCATTTCTAGGAGTTCGTGTAAAGTGATCTTCATCAACTCTGCCACATCTGCATCGAGTGTACGATAGGGGCGCTCTTAACCCATTATACCAGAATAGTTAATCGATTAGTAAGAAGTTTAGAAAAGCACCTGAATTATTTTCAGGTGCTTCATCTAGAATCAGAATAACCAGGTCCCTTCCTCTATCAAGAGATTGGAAATAGTATCTATAAACCTTTATCTCTTTTTAGATTTCTTAACATGTTTCTTGTACATTTTTGACTTCTTTCCATACCATTCTTCGATGGTATAGCCATACTCTTCACGGTATTTCTCTTGATTTTTATTGACTGTATTCAAGTTCTCTAGCGTTACTAAATTGGATTTAAAAAATGATACCAAAAATAGGCCTAGGAAAATAGGTGCAATAGGTAACAAAGCAAGCAAGAGATACGCTAGGAAATGATTGAGCCCGTTGATGAAGAGATTGATTCCATACATCAACAACCATAAGAATAAAATAACATTCAAAAATTTTTTATAATATTCTGAGGAGAAATAATCCTTGCTAGCGCGTTGCTTAGTAACGAGAATATAAACAAGGTAAATCAGTGATAACACAAAACCAATCCAGTAAACGATACGAACTGCTACTAGAGGGATTAAATACAAGATGGCTACAAACCAACTATAATATGTAATTACGAGCAAAAACAATTGAAAAATCTGAGTCATTAAATAGGCTTTAATGCGATTTCTTTTAGAAATAATATAAAAACAAGTAAAATGACCGCAACAAAGAAAAAATAGAAAGCCAAAGAAACTATCTGGGGGAATGAGCCCTTTTTCCACTGATGTTAGCTGTGTAACCATTGAGGTCAGTGGAATAGCTGGGTCATACCCAGCTTCACTAACCATTCGAAATAAACTTATCGGCAAAGTTGTCGCAAGCATAGTCATCAATAAAAATATAGGTGCTGCAAAAATTATCTTTAATAAGTTTAATCTTCGTGCTGTTTCAAGTGCATCATTAATATCTTGTTGTATCTTATCCATTTATTTTCTCCTATTACCCAAACAAGGATGAGGCCGCCTTCAGACCACCATTGAAAAAATCAGAAACATTCTTGCCCACACTTTTGACAGTCTCCAAGCCCTGGTGGATTCCTTCCAAATCTATTTTACGTGTTTCTCATACCATTCCTGATACTCTTGATAACTGTTGAGCGGAGTCTCTTCCTTTGTTTTGGGATCTATCCCAACAACATCTAGCTTATCCTGACCGACCGGCGCAAACCAATGGCGCATATCTTGGAAAATAGCTTTTGGATCATAATAGTCACCTTTTCTAACTACTATATTAGCGGCTCCCTCCATAGTCTTATAATATTCGGGGTAATCCCTAATAAAGTTTATATTGGTATCCTGTCTATTTTTATAACTATTCCCGTAAGATAAGTCGTAAGTGGGGATAAAGCCGTATTCAGTAGCTATATTATCCAAATTAGTATAATCAAAAGAAAAGGCCGATCGTTTGGAATCTGTTTTATCTATAGGTATAGCCGGCACTATCTGTTCAGAATCCACATCCAAAGCAACCTCCTTCTTATCTTCTCTATTTTGCTTATTCGTCAAGGAAAAAACTAAATAATCTTTCCCATTATCAGTGTAATTTCTTGTAGAATAAAAATCTACTCTATAATTTTGGTCATAGGTTTGGATCAGTTTGACTACATCAATCGTCTTTGGTGGATTCTCTAAATGATTGAGATCATAAACATCTAGTGTTAATTCCACTAAATTACTGTCGCTCCTCCCAACAAATTTTGCATTACTTGTGACAAAATAGTTAGATAGAACATCTGGAGTCACAAGTTCCTTCATTTTATAGTAAACATAGCGATTCTGGGAGCCAAAGGTTTCGATACGCTCCACCTCTGTTTTGACTATCAATACCTCATGGTCTTCCTGCCATTGGACATATATGGGCCAGGTATAGGAATAAACACCATAGCCCACCAAAGAAACTAGAAGCAAGCCCACAAACACCTTAGTTCGGAAGCTGAGAGTCTTTAGGTATTTCATTTGGTAAAAATCCTCCTTTATTTGAGTTTAAATAAATAGAGCTAATCGTCCTCTTATTCTCCTTTTTCAACCAATATTCGGCGTTGCTTGTTTAGTTCGCGGTCTTTGGCAACATCGTAATACAAGTCAAACTCTTCTTTGGTATTGACTGAATGCTCTTGATCATCCTTACTAAGTTCGGCTGGAATCGTCAATCCTTCGTAAAGATTCGTATTTGCTGGGACAAAAAGCTGATACAAATCAAGAAACTGTGGAACATCTCCATAAACTTCATGGTTATATATCTTAGAATCAATTAAGAGATAAAACTGTGAATCTTGCTCACTTAATACTTGATAAACTTTAGGCGCAGCTGTCTCCAAAACACTTCCCTTCAATACATCCGGATGAAAAGACAGTTGATTTTGATAAAATTTATCGAATACAGAAGTTGTTCCAAACATTACTGTCATTTCTTCCATTTTATCCTTTAAAGGACCTAAATCTACCGACGGTGATTTAGGAAACTGTTGTATTTTTGTATCTTCCCAATCAATTTGCTTGGTTTCTAAGTTCAGCCATAATTGTTTTTTCTGTGATAGCTCCCATCCTCGTTTGTATACTTGTATGGAAATGTAGTCTTTGCCATCTTTTTCGATAATACCTCCAGTATCTTCCGGTATATAATCAGGGTTATAGTCCTCTACAAGTTTATAAAGATCGAGCTGACTGCCTTCCAATTTTTGATCATCTATTCGATAAATGGACATGGCATAATAAACTTCGGGATCCTCTTTAGGTAATTTTTGTGTTCCTCTATAGGTAGAATTACGGAAGTACTTGCGCACGATATAGCGTTGATTGGAGGCCCCATGAATACCTAAAAAGTTCTCAGCTACTTCTGGATTGTATTTGGCAAACAATCGGTCTTCTTCTGGATTCAGCGACTTCCAATGCACGGCAACTCCCCTGCCATCTTCTAAAAACTCATAAGAATCAATTTCCCATTTTCCTGTATAGTAACCCATATTTTCATATTTTTGGCGTTCTTGCTTGACCTGCTCTGATTGTTGATAACTATGATAACCCCATAGAAGCAGAACACCCAACAGGACAGATCCGACTATTGTTAGTACTTTCTTCATTTCTATCTCCCAAAACAACAAAATTTATGTCTATTATAACACAAAAGAGAGCCGTTTCGCTCTCTTTATCGCTCTGTAAGTCCTGTCCTCAAGATCATATCTTTAAATGCACCATTCACCCGGCTGAGATTATCCGGATTAATTTTCTTATTACTCACTCTTTATCACTCCCGTCTGCTCTATAGTAGTCTACATTCCGAAGGGCAGGATGCTGCTCTAACCAGGCATTCGCCTCTTGGCTGTTACGAATCTGAACATCTGAGGCTTCCCCATCATCATTCAGTCCATAAACGGTTAGGAGGTCTTCTCCCTTGGGGGCGAACCAGTGTAACAAGGTATCAAACCACTCATCCGGTGTAACCTTATCTGGACGGATATAAAGCGACCAATCCTGATTGATAAGTTTATCTTTTAGGTCCGGATAAAGACTATAGAGATTGATATTAGGGTCTGGGACTTGCCCTTCAGAGCCAGTTACACCAATCTCATTCGAAGGATCAAAATAACCTAGACTCCTTAAAACCTTATTATAATTAGTTACTTGCGCTATATCACTTATGTCATAGTCCCTTCCAAACTTTGTATCTTTTGGAAGTTCCACCACTTCTTCCGTCTCCACATTGAGATAGACATCTTTGTAAATTCGATTCTCTTCATCCGATAAATCACCAATTCTCAACCTAAAATAGTGAGTACCCTCAACATAATAGGAGTCAATTAGATTAATAGGAATACTTTTCTGATTGTAGCTTCGCACTGCCTGATATAGGTCAATCTTTCGCTCAGGCAAGCCCTCCTTGTCTAAATTATACAAAATCAAGTTCCAATACTCTCCCTCCATCTGGAGATGAGGTAGGGTATGTAGCTTTTTTTCATCCTCTACTATAAAAGTCTTGTACTCTTCTGTGATCGCATATGTTTTACTGACAAATAAACTCCCTTTATTGCTAGGCGCAAGGACGTATTGACTCTTATCTCCAAATAGTTGAAAGTCTGATTTTTCCATGGCAGTTCGCATTCTATACTCTTGTTCTTTTGGAGTTTGACTGGGTTTCAAGAGAAGTAAGAAACAAGATCCTGTTACGACTAAGAGGCTTAAAACTCCT
>NZ_AJKQ01000011.1:0-718 GCF_000257455.1 Streptococcus oralis SK610 | reverse complement strand
GGAGCTTACAGACGCTGATTGGCTAGCGCTGGCTGAGGCGGACTGACTCGAGCTTGCAGACGCCGACTGACTAGCGCTTACTGAGGCGGATTGGCTAGCGCTGGCTGAAGCAGATTCACTCGCACTTACCGATGCTGATCGACTCGCACTTGCTGAGGCGGACTGGCTGGAGCTGACTGAGGCTGATTCACTTGCGCTTACTGATTCTGATTGGCTCGAACTTACTGAGACAGACTGGCTCGCGCTCGCTGAGGCGGATTGGCTTGAGCTTACCGAAGCAGACTGACTAGCGCTTACTGAGGCGGATTGGCTAGCGCTGGCTGAAGCAGATTCACTCGCACTTACCGATGCTGATCGACTCGCACTTGCTGAAGCCGATTGGCTGGCGCTCACTGATGCAGATTCACTTGCGCTCACTGAAGCGGACTGACTCGAACTTACTGAGGCAGACTGGCTCGCGCTCGCTGATGCTGATTGACTAGAGCTTACGGAAGCAGATTCACTTGCGCTCGCTGATGCTGATTCACTTGCGCTCACTGAAGCGGATTGGCTTGAGCTCGCTGAAGCGGATTGGCTCGAACTTACCGATGCAGACTGACTCGAGCTCACTGAAGCTGATTGACTGGCGCTCACTGAAGCAGATTCGCTGGAGCTTACTGAGGCAGATTGGCTCACACTCGTTGACGCTGACTGACTAGCACTTACCGAAGCGGACTGG
>NZ_AJKQ01000010.1:0-548 GCF_000257455.1 Streptococcus oralis SK610 | reverse complement strand
AGCACTAGCTGAAGCGGATTGACTCGAGCTTACAGACGCAGACTCACTCGAACTCACTGAGGCTGATTGACTTGCACTCACCGATGCTGACTCACTTGCGCTCACCGATGCTGACTCACTCGAACTTACTGATTCCGATTGACTCGAGCTTACAGACGCAGACTCACTCGAGCTCACTGAAGCGGATTGACTTGCGCTCATCGATGCTGACTGGCTTGCACTCAATGATGCAGATTGACTCGAGCTTACTGAGGCAGACTGACTTGCGCTCACTGAGGCGGACTGGCTAGCACTCAATGAAGCGGATTCGCTTGAGCTTACCGAAGCAGACTGACTTGAGCTTACAGACGCTGATTGACTCGAGCTTACTGATGCTGACTGACTAGCGCTCACTGAAGCGGATTGGCTCGAGCTCGCTGAAGCGGATTGACTCGCGCTGGCTGAAGCAGATTCACTCGCACTTACCGATGCTGATCGACTCGAACTTGCTGAGGCTGACTGACTTGAGCTTACGGATGCTGACTCACTCGCACTTACAGAAGCGGATT
>NZ_AJKQ01000009.1:0-9108 GCF_000257455.1 Streptococcus oralis SK610 | reverse complement strand
ATCGAAGAAGGCGATATCGATGCCTCAGACTTATTGGCAGATTTCTTGGCAGAAGACAGCGATCAAGTAACACCAGCCGAAGCAAAAACTCAATCTCAACTTTCAAGTCAAGACCAAGCTAAACTTACTGCAGCAGATAAGGAAGCAGCGGAAGAAGCAGCAAAAGTTCGAACAGAATTGCTTTCAACTATTGAAGGTATCGAAAAATCAACCATCGACGACATCAATAAAGATGCCACTATCACTGATAAGGAAGCAGCGATTAAGGTAGCTAAAGAAGTGATTGGCAAGGATGCTATCTTGAAAGCCATCGAAGAAGGAGATATTGAAGCGTCCGACTTATTGGCAGATTTCTTGGCAGAAGATAGTGAACAAGTAACACCGGCCGAAGCAAAAACTCAATCTCAACTTTCAAGTCAAGACCAAGCTAAACTCGCTGCAGCTGACAAGGAAGCAGCGGAAGAAAATAGTAATGCGAAAAAACTTGAGCTAAGTAAATTAGAAGAGCAAGTTGCTAAGATTAAAGTGCAATTATCAAGTTTACAAGTTTCTGGGGACAAGAATAGTCAAGTCAAAGACTTGCAACAAGCTTTAGCAGACTATGAGGATGCTATTAAGACTCTAAGTAGTGTTATGTCAGCTGTTCTTGAAATTGAAGACTTTAAAGGTGGGGTGAACGCAGTAGAAGCTGCAAGTGCAGAGTTGCCAGAATACAACAAAGGTGCAAACGCGGTAGAAGCTGCTGTAAATAAACTCCCAGTCTATGCAGAAAGTGGCGCTCCAGTCGTAGCGAACGTTCCAGCTTACGGAGAAAGCGGTGCACCAATAGTAAACAACACTCTGCCTTATGCAGAAAGTGGCGCTCCAGCCGTAGCGAATGTTCCAGCTTACGGAGAAAGCGGTACACCAATAGTAAACAACACTCTGCCTTATGCAGAAAGTGGCGCCCCAGCTCTAGCAAATGTTCCAGCTTACGGAGAAAGTGGTACACCAATAGTAAACAACACTCTGCCTTATGCAGAAAGTGGCGCCCCAGCTCTAGCAAATGTTCCAGTTTATGCAGAAAGTGGTGCTCCGGCAGTGGCTACTATTCCAGCCTATGCTGAAAAGATTGAACCTGCGGTAAATGAAGTTCCAGAATACACTGGCAGTGTAGCTCCTTTGGCTACAAATCCGACTCTTGGAACTGAACAAGATCGTACCTACAAAGCGCCTGCAGCAACAGATGAGCAACTCCTTCCAAATACAGGAAGCCAAGATGCTTCAGCAGTCGCATCACTAGGATTTGTTGGTCTCCTTCTTGGTTTGCTACCATTTGCAAAGAGAAAATTGAACAAATAAATCGCATGAAATCGATAAAAGAAAAGGATTTGAATGGTCCTTTTCTTTTTTATGGTGAAATAGGGATAAGTCCAAGTTTTTCAGCTCTTTCCGATGGTATTTTTCCTTGCTTTCCTTTATAATGGGTGTATGGACAAGAAAAAATTATTATTAATTGATGGATCTTCTGTTGCTTTTCGAGCTTTTTTTGCGCTTTATCAGCAGTTGGATCGGTTTAAAAATGCTAATGGCCTTCATACTAATGCGATCTACGGTTTTCAACTCATGTTGAATCATGTCTTAGAGCGGGTTGAGCCTAGTCATGTTTTGGTAGCCTTTGATGCAGGTAAGACGACTTTCCGGACAGAGATGTATGCAGACTACAAGGGTGGCCGTGCTAAAACTCCAGATGAGTTTCGTGAGCAATTTCCCTTCATTCGTGAGTTGTTAGACCATCTTGGAATTCGCCATTATGAATTGGCCCAGTATGAAGCTGATGATATCATCGGGACCCTAGGTCGTTTGGCTGAGAAGGATTCTTTTGATGTAACAATCGTTAGCGGAGACAAGGACTTGATCCAGTTGACGGATGAGCATACGGTGGTCGAGATTTCCAAGAAAGGTGTGGCTGAGTTTGAGGCCTTTACGCCAGACTATCTTATGGAAAAAATGGGCCTCACACCAGCTCAGTTTATCGATCTTAAGGCCCTGATGGGGGATAAGTCCGATAATATCCCTGGTGTCACGAAAATCGGTGAAAAGACAGGTATCAAGCTCTTGCTGGAGCATGGCTCGCTCGAGGGTATTTATGAACATATCGATGGGATGAAGGCTTCAAAGATGAAGGAAAATCTCATCAATGACAAGGAACAAGCCTTCCTATCTAAAACCTTAGCAACCATTGATACTCAGGCACCGATTGAGATTGGCCTTGATGATTTGGTCTATAGTGGCCCAGATGTGGAAAATCTCGGGAAATTCTACGATGAGATGGGCTTCAAACAGCTTAAACAAGCTTTAAATGTGTCATCGACGGATGCGCCTGAGAGCTTGGATTTCACTATCGTTGACCAAGTCAGTCAAGACATGCTGAGTGCCGACTCTATCTTCCACTTTGAACTCTTTGGTGAGAACTACCATACAGATGACTTGGTTGGTGTTGCCTGGTCTTGTGGAGACAAACTCTACGCTACAGATAAGCTAGAACTTCTGCAAGCTCCGATTCTCAAGAATTATCTAGAAAAAACACCTCTAAAAGTGTATGACTTTAAGAAAGCTAAGGTTCTTTTAAATCGCTTGGGCTTGAACCTGCAGGCCCCTGCTTTTGACAGTCGCTTGGCCAAATATCTCCTCTCTACTGTCGAGAATAATGAAATTTCAACCATTGCGAGTCTCTATGGTCAGACTTATTTAGTCGATGATGAAACTTTTTACGGCAAGGGTGTCAAGAAAGCCATCCCTGAGAGAGAGAAATTCTTGGAGCATTTGGCTCGCAAGGTCACAGTATTGGTTGAGACTGAGCCAGTTTTACTTGAAAAACTCAGTGAACATGGACAGTTAGATCTCCTCTATGACATGGAGCAACCTCTGGCTTTTGTCCTTGCCAAGATGGAAATTGCTGGAATCAAGGTCAAAAAAGAGACCCTGCTTGAGATGCAAGCTGAAAATGAGCTTGTTATTGAAAAGCTAACTCAAGAGATTTATGAATTGGCTGGTGAGGAGTTTAACATCAACTCGCCTAAGCAGTTGGGCGAACTACTTTTTGAAAAGCTAGGTCTCCCTATAGAATACACCAAGAAAACCAAGACAGGTTACTCGACAGCAGTGGATGTGTTAGAGCGCCTAGCTCCTATTGCCCCAATCGTCAAGAAAATTCTAGACTATCGTCAAATTGCTAAGATTCAATCGACTTATGTGATTGGTTTGCAGGATTGGATTTTAGCGGATGGCAAGATTCACACGCGCTATGTGCAGGATTTGACTCAGACAGGGCGTCTGTCTAGTGTGGATCCAAACTTGCAAAATATTCCTGTTCGCTTGGAACAAGGTCGCCTCATTCGTAAGGCTTTCGTGCCAGAGTGGGAGGATAGTGTCCTTCTCAGCTCTGACTACTCACAGATTGAATTGCGCGTTTTGGCGCATATCTCTAAAGATGAGCACTTAATCAAGGCCTTCCAAGAAGGAGCGGATATCCATACCTCGACAGCCATGCGGGTCTTTGGAATTGAACGCCCTGAGGATGTGACTCCAAACGACCGTCGTAATGCCAAGGCTGTAAACTTTGGAGTGGTTTACGGGATTTCAGACTTTGGTTTGTCTAATAATCTGGGCATCAGCCGTAAGGAAGCCAAAGCCTACATTGATACCTACTTTGAACGTTTCCCGGGCATTAAAAACTACATGGACGAAGTGGTGCGTGAAGCGCGTGATAAGGGCTATGTGGAGACCCTCTTCAAACGTCGTCGTGAGTTGCCAGATATCAATTCGCGCAACTTTAACATTCGTGGTTTTGCAGAGCGGACTGCCATCAACTCTCCTATTCAGGGTTCAGCAGCAGATATTCTCAAGATTGCTATGATTCAGCTAGACAAAGCTCTAGTTGAAGGTGGCTATCAGACCAAGATGCTCTTGCAAGTGCATGATGAAATCGTCCTTGAAGTTCCGAAATCAGAACTAGCAGCTGTCAAAGTACTAGTGAAACAAACCATGGAAGAAGCCATCCAAATCAGTGTTCCCCTTATTGCAGATGAAAATGAAGGGGCAACCTGGTACGAGGCTAAATAAGAAAGCTATGACAGAGTTTGAAGCGCGTGCCTTCAAACTCTTTTTCATAGTTTTCTGTAAGCAGTTTCCTTGACTTTTCCTTGTATTTGCGTTACTATATTTCCATATAAGATATGGGAGTCTGTGTACAGTCTGAGAGGGAGTGTTAAACTTCGACCGCACCTGATCTGGGTAATGCCAGCGTAGGGAACGATACTTAGCCGAATTCTGCACCTTTTCCATATATGGAAGAGGTTTTCTTTTTGTCAAAAGGAAATCTGAGAAAAGGAGGTTTTTATGAAAGCAAGCATTGCCTTGCAAGTTTTGCCCCTATCACAGGGGATTGATCGAATTGCTATTATCGATCAAGTGATTGCTTATCTGCAAGTTCAGTCCGTGACCATGGTGGTGACACCCTTTGAAACGGTTTTGGAAGGAGAGTTTGATGAGCTCATGCGCATTCTCAAAGAAGCGCTTGAAGTGGCCGGGCAGGAGGCAGATAATGTCTTTGCCAATGTCAAAATAAATATAGGAGAGATTTTAAGTATTGATGAGAAACTTGAAAAGTATACTGAGACGACACATTAGTCTATTGGGTTTTCTAGGAGTCTTGTCAATCTGGCAGTTAGCAGGAATATTCAAACTTTTACCCAAGTTTATCCTACCAACTCCCTTTGAAATTCTCCAGGCCTTTGTTCGTGACAGAGAATTTCTCTGGCACCATAGCTGGGCGACCTTGAGAGTGGCTTTACTCGGACTAGTCTTAGGAGTCTTGATTGCCTGTCTCATGGCGGTGCTTATGGATAGTATGACTTGGCTCAATGACTTGATTTACCCTATGATGGTGGTTGTTCAGACCATTCCGACCATTGCCATAGCGCCTATCTTGGTCTTGTGGCTAGGCTATGGAATTTTGCCCAAGATTGTCTTGATAATCTTGACGACAACCTTCCCTATCATCGTCAGTATTTTAGATGGATTTAGGCACTGTGACAAGGATATGCTGACCTTGTTTAGTCTGATGCGGGCAAATCGTTGGCAAATCCTGTGGCATTTTAAAATCCCTGTCAGTCTGCCTTACTTTTATGCAGGTCTGAGGGTCAGTGTCTCCTACGCCTTTATCACAACAGTGGTATCTGAGTGGTTGGGAGGCTTTGAAGGACTAGGTGTCTACATGATTCAGTCTAAAAAACTGTTTCAGTATGATACCATGTTTGCCATTATTATTTTGGTGTCGATTATCAGTCTTCTAGGGATGAAGCTGGTCGATATCAGTGAAAAATATGTGATTAAATGGAAACGTGCTTAAAAGAAGCGTTTTGTAAAAAGAAAAGAGGAAATAAAATGAAGAAAACATGGAAAGTGTTTTTAACGCTTGTAACAGCTCTTGTAACTGTCGTACTGGTAGCTTGTGGCCAAGGAACTGCTTCTAAGGACAATAAAGAAGCAGAAGTCAAGAAGATTGACTTTATCCTAGACTGGACACCAAACACCAACCATACAGGGCTGTATGTAGCCAAGGAAAAAGGCTATTTCAAAGAAGCTGGAGTGGATGTTGATTTGAAATTGCCACCAGAAGAAAGCTCGTCTGACTTGGTGATCAATGGCAAGGCGCCATTTGCTATCTATTTCCAAGACTACATGGCTAAGAAATTGGAAAAAGGAGCAGGAATCACTGCCGTTGCCGCTATCGTAGAGCACAATACATCAGGAATCATTTCTCGCAAATCTGACAATGTCACCAGTCCAAAAGACTTGGTTGGCAAGAAATACGGAACTTGGAATGACCCGACTGAGCTTGCTATGTTGAAAACCTTGGTGGAATCTCAAGGTGGAGACTTCGAAAAGGTCGAAAAAGTACCAAACAACGACTCAAACTCCATCACACCAATTGCCAATGGTGTTTTTGACACTGCTTGGATTTACTACGGTTGGGATGGTATCCTTGCCAAATCTCAAGGCGTAGACGCTAACTTCATGTATTTGAAAGACTATGTCAAGGAGTTTGACTACTACTCACCAGTTATCATCGCTAACAACGACTATCTGAAAGACAACAAAGAAGAAGCTCGTAAAGTTATCCAAGCTATCAAAAAAGGCTACCAATATGCCATGGAACATCCAGAAGAAGCTGCAGATATCCTCATCAAGAATGCTCCCGAACTCAAGGAAAAACGTGATTTCGTTATCGAATCTCAAAAATACTTGTCGAAAGAATACGCAAGCGACAAGGAAAAATGGGGACAATTTGACGCAGACCGTTGGAATGCCTTCTACAAGTGGGATAAAGAAAATGGTATCCTCAAGGAAGACTTGACTGACAAAGGCTTCACTAACGAATTTGTAAAATAATGACAGAAATTAGACTCGAACATGTAAGTTATGCCTATGGCGATGAAAAGATTTTAGAGGATATCAACCTGCAGGTGACTTCGGGTGAAGTAGTTTCTATCCTAGGTCCAAGTGGTGTTGGAAAGACCACCCTCTTTAACCTAATCGCTGGGATTTTAGAAGTCCAGTCTGGGAGAATTGTCCTTGACGGCGAGGAAAATCCCAAGGGGCGCGTGAGTTATATGTTGCAAAAGGATCTCCTCTTGGAGCACAAGACGGTGCTTGGCAATATCATCCTGCCACTCTTGATTCAAAAGGTGGATAAGGCAGAAGCTATTGCCCGAGCGGATGAAATTCTTGCGACCTTCCAGTTGACAGCTGTACGGGACAAGTATCCTCACGAACTCAGTGGAGGGATGCGTCAGCGTGTGGCCTTGCTTCGTACCTATCTTTTCGGACACAAGCTCTTTCTTCTTGACGAGGCTTTTAGCGCTTTGGATGAGATGACCAAAATGGAACTCCACGCTTGGTATTTGGAGATTCACAAGCAGTTGCAGCTGACGACCTTGATTATCACCCACAGCATTGAGGAGGCCCTCAATCTCAGTGACCGTATCTATATCTTAAAAAATCGGCCCGGACAGATTGTTTCAGAAATTAAACTAGAGTGGTCTGAAGGTGAGGACAAGGAAGTCCAAAAAATTGCCTACAAACGACAAATCTTAGCAGAATTGGGATTAAATACGTAGCTTTTAGGAAATTAGTATATATTAAATCCAAGCGAAATTCTTGCCTGTATTTAATTGTTTCAAAGCTGATGGACATGCATGATTGGGCTTATTATTTAAATAAATGGTAAGTTAATATAAAAATAAATAAATTTTAGTTGACATTTTGTCATGAATCTGTATAATATAATTGAACCATTATAGACAATAAGGAGGATAATGTGGTGAAAAAGAGAACTAGTAAACTCTTTCATGGCTTGATGGCCTTGCTGCTAGTAGTGTCAGTTTTTCTACCTGCACTCAAAGTTAGCACAGTTGTTCAAGCGGAGGAACTACCAGCGAGCAGTTATACAATGAAAACTGTTTCAACAATCAACAATAACAAACTTGTTGATGGCGCTAAGTACGGGGAAGGTAAATTCTATCTTCAACCAACTTATAGTTTCCCAAATGATGTAACCCTCAAAGATGGGGATTACATGGTGTATCATGTTCCAAACGAATTTAAAATTGAAAAAGATTCTGTTACGGAATTGAAAGCACCAGATGGGCAAACAACTATTGCTGAATTGACAACTAGTAGAGCAGATAACACAGCTACTGTCAAAGTAACAAATGCTGCTTACTTTGCTAATTTGTCAGAGAACAAGGCAATTACAGCCTTGTTTACAGTCGTTTGGGCAGATAGTGTTAAATTAAACACTCCTTATCAAATTGATATCCCAGGTGACCAAGTTTATACTTTGACTCGTATCGTCCCAGATGATGACCCAACTGGATTTACTAAATGGGGAGTTCAAGACTCAGACGATCCTAACTATGTAAACTGGCGTATCCGTGTTAACCGCTATGCAAAATCTTACACAGGGGTTAAACTCGAAGATACTATTCCAGAAGGACAAGTTCTTGCGAGTGAAATTACTGGTTACTACTTTACTGAGTGGAACAAAGCTGAAGCTCGTCCAAGACTAGAAGCTGCCCATATCAACGTTGTTGATGGAAATCACTTTACAATCACTCCAAACGGTGATGGTACAATGGACGGACAAGGTCTCTATATCCTATATAAAACTCGTCTAACTGCTCCAGTTGACAATGCAACTAAAAAAGCATTCAACGATGTAAAAGCGACAACAGATCAAGAAACATTTGATGTTCATGGATTTGCTCCTTTGACAACTACGGAAGGTATCGGTTCAGGTGCGAAGTCTGATGAGGTTGAATTCCAAGTTAAGAAAAAACTTGAAGGAAAAACTCTTGAGGCAGATGCATTTACTTTCCAATTGATTGCTCCAGATGGTTCTGTAACTGAAGCTAAAAACGATGCTGAAGGAAATATTAAATTCCCAACAGTTAAATTCTCTAATGAAGGTACATTCAAATACCAAATTAAAGAAGTAAATGACAACAAAAAAGGCTATACATACGATGATTCAGTACTTGAAGCAGAAGTTACTGTAGCAAACGTGTATGGTCAAAAGATTGCCAGCGTTAAATATAAAGATTCTAAGAAAGAATTTACAAACTCATACGCTGCTAAAGAAGCAAAACTTCAACTTGAAGCTACTAAAGTCTTGAATGGTAAAGCTATTGAGGCTGGTCAATTTGAATTTGAGTTGAAAGAAAACGGAGCAGTTCTCCACACTGTTTCAAACGATGCAAACGGTAAGATTCAATTCCCAGAACTTAAGTTCACACAAGAAGAAACCCGTACATTCACTATCGCTGAAAAAGCAGGTGATGTAGCCGGAGTTGAATACGATCCAAATGCTTATGAAGTAAAAGTAGTCGTTAAAGATAACGGTCAAGGTCAACTTGTTGCAACACCAGATACAAAGAACATTACTTTCACAAACGTTTATAAAGCCGCTTCAACAGATGCGACAATCAAAGCTAAGAAAGTCTTGAATGGTAAAGAACTTGTAGCTGATGCTTATACTTTCGAATTGAAAGAAAAAGATACAGA
>NZ_AJKQ01000007.1:0-827 GCF_000257455.1 Streptococcus oralis SK610 | reverse complement strand
AATTCAGGTGAGTTTTTTTGCTTTTCTCATCTTCTCACGGTATGACTCATATGGTATAATGGGTAAGAGTTTATAAACTTTGTTCGTCAGATTCAAACAACAAATAATCAGGAGGAAATCAATGAAACAATATAGGAAAAAAATACTAATCATTCTGGGAGTTTTAAGCCTCTTAGTCGTAACAGGATCTTGTTTCTTACTTTTCTTGAAACCCAGTCAACCCCCAAAAGAACAAAAGTATACAATGCGAACTGCCAGGGAAAAATCAAATTTTCAACTATTTGGAGATAAGAACCAATATGTCCTTGCGTCTGGCAATAAAGGGAGTTTCTTTGTCAGTAAAACATATGCGATCACAGATGAGTACAAGACTTTTATAGTAGAGGAAGAAGGAAAGATACATGAAATCCCTCATCTTCAGATGGAGGGAGAGTATTGGAACTTGATTTTGTATAATTTAGACGAGGAGGGCTTGCCAGAGCGAAAGATTGACCTTTTTCAGGCAGTGCGAAGCTACAATCAGAAAAGCGTTCCTGCAAGACTGATTGACTCCTATTACGTTGGGGACACTCATTACTTTGGGTTAGAAATTAGAGATTTAACGGATGAAGAAAATTGGGTACTCAAAACAGTCTATCTCAATGTGGAGACAGAAGAAGTAGTGGATCTTCCAAAAGACACAAAGTTTGGAAGGAACTCTGATATAAGCGCTACTGCAAGAATAACAAACTTCAATAAGGTTATAGACTCTAAGGGTTATATTGGTCCTTTGAATGAGATCGTCACAACTAGGTTTGAAGGGCAGGTCCCAGACCCTAACATCAACC
>NZ_AJKQ01000005.1:0-15771 GCF_000257455.1 Streptococcus oralis SK610 | reverse complement strand
AAATCTAGCGGGTGAAGAAATCGCGGGTGCAAAAATCCAAATTTTCCGTGGAGAAAAAGTTGCAGGTAATCCTGTGGCTGAATGGACTTCAAAAGCCAATCAATCACATGTACTTGATTTGACTCCGGGAGTATATACTTTCCATGAAGAGGCCGCTCCAACTGGATACTTAGCAGTAACAGATATTACCTTCCAAGTTAACTACGACGGAACTGTAACAGTGGTAAATGCTAGTGGAAATCAGGTTGAGTTTAGGGATGGTAAGTTAGTAGTAACGGACCAAACTGAACCAGAAAATCCTAACCTACCAAACACTGGAAGTGAATCTGGACAAGCTGCATTAGCAGCAGGTTTAGCTCTTCTAGCTTTAGGTGCAGGTCTTGTAGCAACTAAACGAAGAAAAGAAGACTAATCTCATTTAGTAGCCAATAAGTACAGTAAAGAAAGATCAGGGATAACCCCCTGGTCTTTTTTTCTATGATTCAGAATAATTAACTATGCTAAATTAAACTATTTATCAGTATGGGGTATGACTATTGCTAGATTTCTTCTGAGTTTTACTTATATAAAATAGTTTGGATAATTATTAAGGTGTATCAAACTTATAAATAAATGGAATGTTTTGTACACTGTTTCTTTCTGTTTGTTTAAAAGAGAAGTTGTTCGTATGTGTACACTATACTTAAAGAAACTTCGGTCTGATGAAAGAATTAGTTTTTATGGCAGTAATTTTACACTGTGTCAATATTTTCAAAAGGCGATAACCTCATAATATTACAAAAAAAGTTAATTTTGTTTTATAATGAAATTAAAGGAGGTTTCTATATTAAAAATAGAACAAATATGATAAATATTGCACTCATATATAGTTATGAAACATATTAATATGATGTAACTTATTCAATAACCCTCATGGATTTCAACGAATTCGAAAGGAGATGAGTGTTGAGATTTTATAATCATAGTTTGTCGTTTTAATGTTTTCGGTAATTTAGAAAGGAAGATTATGAAGAACAAGAAATTTTGGTTACCCATCCTAACTTCTCTGGCCTGTTTGCTAGGGATGATCTTTTCTCCAAATTCAGTTCAAGCAAAGGAACTGAAGAACGTTATCAGTAATATTGGAATTTGGGAGGTTGATAATGGTAAGTTTATAAAACCGGATGCGAATGGTGTTTATACACTTTCTCCTGAGCATCATAACTACTCAAATTATAAATTCACTGTTGATTACGATTTGAGCGCCTATGATGGTAAATTAGAGGACGGTGATACCTTTACCTTTACTGTTCCGAGCCCTTTAACTGTTAGAAATGAAACTTTTGATTTAAAAGATAAGGAAACAGATCTCGTTATCGGAGAAACTCAAATTGTATCAAACGGGGATAATAATGGTGGTAAGGCAACTATTACATTAAAAAATCTGAAAACCTATCTTGAGAAAAAGGGAGGTTACCAGGTTCAAAATGTTAAAGGAAATTTCTTTGTTGGTTTTAGTTCTAAAAATGAATTAAGCAATGAAACGCTCCGTTTTGATAAAACGGAAACCATAAATGAAATTACCCATCAAATCAAGGTTAAAAAAGGTGATGCGGCTGATTATTCTGAAGGAATTGGTCGAGCTAATTTCAATAAATATCATGGTTTGATTTACAAAGAGGATTGGACATCCAAGGCTCTAAATAAGAGTGGAAAATACTTACACAGCTGGTATGTTCGTGTTAATCCGAAACAAGCAGCATATAATAAAATTGAAATTCATGACTGGGTAGATCCAAATGCTTCACCAATGCAGATGATTCCTGAAACATTCAGCGTTACAGCAGGTTGGTATGATCAATATTATTATTTGAAAGATGAAGTGGTTTTAGAAGCTGGTAAGGATTACCAAGTAAAATGGAATGATTCTTACACAGAATTTACTTTAACAATTAACAATGCATCTTCAATTCTTGCGAAGAACGGTAAACCAGCAGCATTTCGAATTAATTATAAAACAAGTGCTCCAGCTGATGGCACGCAAGTCCAAAATAATGCTGAAATGAAGGGTGATGACCAGATTCTAACATATGACGACTATAGTAATAAGACAGTCGTTAAGCAAATCGGAAACTCAGTCATTGCTTCTGGTGGTACAATTCAGTTAGAAACTGCTTACCGTATCATTCTTTACAAGGTCGACGAGCTGACTCATGACCGTCTAAAAGGGGCAAAATTCAAGATTACTCCTCCAGCAGGAGCTACTTCTAAAGAGGAAATTGTAACGACAAATGATGACGGAATTGCTGAATCATCTATTTACTCAGAGAGTGATATCAAGAAAGGGAACTTTACAGTAACCGAGGTTGAGGCTCCTGAGGGATATGAGTTAAACCCTACTCCATTTGAGATGACTGTTGGACAAGACGGAGCTATCAAAACAGTTACAAATAAACGTAGCAAAGCTAAAGCTAAGATTAAAGCTAATAAAAAACTTACAGGACGTGAGTTAAAGGCTGAAGAGTTTGAATTCACTTTAACAGACCAAGATGATAAGGTGAAAGAAACTGTGAAGAATGACAAAGACGGAAACATTGCTTTCTCAGAATTGGAATTCGACAAAGCAGGGACTTATACCTTTAAAATTGCTGAAAAAGCTAGCAGTGATACAAGCATCAAGTATGACACTAAAACTGTCACGGCTACAGTTACTGTAGTAGATAAGGGCAAAGGTGCACTTGAAGCAACTGTTTCTTACGATGATGAAAAAGCTTTCGAAAACACTTACACTCCAGCAAAAACGGAAGTTCCTGTGAAGAAAGTATGGAAGGACGAGAACAACCAAGATGGTAAACGTCCATCTTCTGTCACAGTTAAATTGCTTGCAGATGGCCAAGATACTGGAAAAACACTTGAATTGACTGAAGCAAATGGTTGGGCTGGAAGCTTCACAAATCTTGATGCTGATAAAGGCGGCACACCTATCCAGTACACAGTAGTAGAAGTAACTGTTACTGGATACACTTCTGAAGTTACTGGTGACGCTGCATCAGGATTCACTATCACAAATAGCTATTCACCAGAAACAGTTGTTGTAAAAGCAACTAAGAACTGGGATGACGCGAACAACCAAGACGGCAAACGTCCAACCAAGATTACAATCAATCTTTTAGCAGACGGTCAGAAAGTCGATTCGAAAGAAGTTCAAGCAGCCGCAGACGGAACTTGGACTGTCGAATTCACGAAATTAGCAAAATATAAAGCTGGTAAAGAAATCAAATACACTGTAACAGAGGAAGCCGTAGCAGAATACGAAGCGACTATTACAGACTTTACCATCACAAACAAATATGCTCCTAAAGAAATTGACTACAAGGTAACAAAAGTATGGAATGACGCGAACAACCAAGACGGCAAACGTCCTGAGTCCGTAACGGTTCAACTTTTCAAATCTGTAGATGGATCTAAACCAGTAGCTGTTGAAGGTAAGAAATTGACCTTAACAGCTAAGGAGAAGACTGATGATAACACTTGGGTAGCATCCTTCACAAATCTTCCACAATACGAAGCTGGTAAAGAAATCACTTACTCTATCGATGAAGTAGATGTACCAGCTGGCTATGAAGCCTCTGTAACTGGTCAAGTAGTGACTAACACTCACAATCCAGATACAGTTATCCTTTCAGGAACTAAGGTGTGGAAAGATAACAACAACCAAGACGGTAAACGTACAAGATCTGTGAAAGTTCAAATTCTTAACGGCGACAAGGTTGTTCAAGAACTTGAAGTTTCAGAAAAAACTGGCTGGAAGTTCGAATCTAAAAAACTTCCTAAGTATGAGAATGGTAAAGAAATCAAGTATACTGTCAAAGAAACTGCTATGACAGAATACAAAGCAACCATCACTACAGACAAGGATGGCAAGTACACCATTACCAACGAACATACTCCAGAAAAAACAGCTGTAAAAGGTCATAAGATCTGGAAAGATGAAGAGAACAAAGACGGTATCCGTCCAGCATCTATCACAGTAAAACTTCTTGCAGATGGTAAGGAAACTGGTCAGACAGCTACAGTGTCAGAGACAAGTGGCTGGACTTATGAATTTACAGGTCTTGATCGTTATCAAGAAGGTAAGGAGATTGCCTACACTGTTGAAGAAGTGAATGTTCCAGATGGTTATACAGCTTCAGTAGAAGGTTACAACATTACAAATACACACACTCCTGAAAAACCAAATGAACCAGGTAAACCTAAAAAAGGTGGGGAATTGCCTAATACAGGAAGCGAGTCTAACCAAGTGGCTCTAGTAGCTGGAATCGTCCTTCTTGGATTGGGAACAGGATTCTTGGCAAGACGCAAAAAAGAAGATTAAGTTTTTTAAACGGTATCTTTTACTAAATTTGCATCACGTTTTAAAAGTAGAAACAAGTGTCAATAGAAATTGACACTTGTTTTTTTGTAACTGACCCTGGTTCTACTACCGGATACAAGTGGATAGTTACCACTTACTGAAAAGCTATTGTTTTTATGATGAAATCCTCTATAATAGGTGACAAATAGAAAAGGAGATGTTGCATATGATTGAAACAAGATTACAAGATAAATTGAAGTCAGGTTTGGAGGTAGAAAATTTTCAAAAAGATGGTGATATCTATCTGTCTCTTAATCCAGAATATCTATCTGGAGATAATGCTAAATACATGACTATGTATAACCGTTTGGCTCGCTGGTATGATATGAGTGAGAAATGGATAGGACCGCTTCTCCACGGCAAGGCAATTGACAAGTTGAGAAGGGATTTGATGGAGGAAATAGAATGGAAAGATAATTTATCTGTTCTTTATGTCTCTATCGGGACTGGTCAAGACCTACGTTATATTCCTGAGACAATTGACCTGAAAAGTTTAGACTTTGTAGGGGTGGATATTTCTATCAGTATGCTTAAAAAATGCCAGAAATCTTGCGCTAAAAAGACCAATTTGCAACTTTTCCATGCTTGCGCGGAGGATCTACCCTTTGCGGATAATAGTTTTGACATTGTCTACCATATTGGCGGAATCAATTTTTTCAATGATAAAGCCAAGGCTATGCAGGAAATGCTACGAGTGGCGAAGCCAGAAACAAAAATTTTGATCGCAGATGAGACGGCTGACTATGTGGATCAGCAATATAAGAAAAATCATTTTAGTAAGGATTATTTTAAAGATGCTACTGTTGATTTGAGTGAAATTGAGAATGCTGTTCCAAGCGAAGTTAAGGAAAAGGAAATGAAACTTCTTTGGGATGGTAAATTCTACGCCTTGACATTTAGGAAATAAGAAAAAGTATTTTGGTAGAGCTTAGAAAGTAAGTATGAAGATAAAAACATTCCCTTAGACGGCTGTCTGAGGGAATGTTTTTATGGGAGCATCATCAATTCGACAATCATAGCAATATAGATGATTAAGGTAAGGAGAAAACCGGCTCTCCAGAAGAATTTGATGAATTTAGGGTAATAAAAACTTCGTTTTTTGACAAGGAAAAAGACTACAAGGAGGATTGCTAGGAGAGAAAGTACGACTCCAAGTCGCGGTAGAAAGTTGTGGGTAAAGGCTTTAGCAGTAATCAGATAGTACTCAAATACCAAAAGTGGAAAAGCTAGATCCGCGAAATTAAATCCTATTTTCCTAAGTCCGAAAAGCTTGGTGACAATAAAGCAAACCACCAAGGTTAATATCAACAATAAAATAGATGCTATTTTCATTAAAATCATACCCATATTGTATCATAAAAAAACACTAAAGGAAATGAGAAACAAGGGAATTTGTAGGAAAGTCAGGCTTTTGAGATTGTAGGTGTTTTTTGTTATAATGAAAGTTATGAAATCTTATAATACCTTGAATGATTATTATCGAAAACTTTTTGGAGAAAAGACTTTTAAAGTTCCTATTGATGCAGGATTTGACTGTCCAAATCGGGATGGAACTGTAGCCCATGGTGGTTGTACTTTTTGTACGGTTTCTGGTTCTGGAGATGCTATTGTAGCACCAGATGCCCCTATCCGTGATCAATTTTATAAGGAAATTGACTTTATGCATCGCAAATGGCCAGATGTTCAGAAGTACTTAGTTTATTTTCAAAATTTTACCAATACCCATGAAAAGGTGGAAGTGATTCGGGAGCGATATGAGCAGGCTATCAATGAGCCAGGTGTAGTAGGGATCAATATCGGAACGCGGCCAGACTGTTTACCCGATGAAACCATCGAATATTTGGCTGAGTTGTCAGAGCGTATGCATGTGACGGTAGAATTGGGCTTACAGACTACTTTTGAAACAACTTCTGACTTGATTAACCGTGCCCATTCTTATGAATTGTATGTGGAAACAGTAAAACGCTTGAGGAAATATCCCAAGATTGAGATTGTTTCCCATTTGATTAATGGTCTGCCTGGTGAGACTCATGAGATGATGGTTGAAAATGTCCGTCGCTGTGTTAGGGATAATGATATACAAGGTATTAAGCTGCACTTGCTTCACCTCATGACCAATACGCGCATGCAGCGGGATTACCACGAAGGACGCTTGCAACTGATGAGTCAGGATGAGTATGTCAAGGTCATCTGTGATCAGTTGGAAATCATTCCCAAGCATATCGTCATCCACCGAATAACGGGAGATGCGCCTAGAGATATGCTGATTGGTCCCATGTGGAGCCTCAATAAATGGGAAGTGCTAAATGCTATTGAAACTGAGATGCGCCGTCGCGGAAGTGTGCAAGGATGCAAGGCTGTAAAACAGGAGTTTAAAAATGAAAAGACCACTTGAGATGGCACATGATTTTTTGGCGGAAGTTGTGACAAAAGAGGATATCGTAGTGGATGCGACCATGGGTAATGGTCATGATACCCTTTTTTTAGCCAAGCTAGCCAAGCAAGTCTATGCCTTTGATATCCAAGACAAGGCTTTGGAGAAAACCCAAGAGCGTTTGGATCAGGCTGGAATGACAAATGCCCAGTTAATCTTGCAAGGGCATGAGACGCTTGACCAGTTTGTGACAGAAGCTAAGGCAGGGATTTTTAATCTGGGTTATTTGCCTTCTGCTGACAAATCCGTCATCACTCAACCTCAGACTACTATCGAAGCCTTAGAAAAGCTTTGCCATTTGCTTGTCAAAGGAGGACGGATTGCTATCATGATTTACTATGGTCATGAAGGAGGAGACACCGAGAGGGATGCTGTGTTGGATTTTGTTTGCCAGTTGAACCAACAAGAGTATACAGCTACCATTTATCGGACACTCAACCAAGTTAATAATCCACCGTTTTTAGTTATGATTGAAAGATTAGAAAGGTATAGACATGGATAAACAATACCTTCGTGAGAAGCTTGAGGCAATGCGCCATAATTTTGTCGAGTCAACGCATCACGAGCGAGCCGTCGGGGTGCTCGACGAAGCACATATGAGCAAGAAAATGCTTAAAATCAAGAAAAAATTAGTGGCTCTTGAAATGGAACGATGCCAGAAAAAAATTGAGCACAAAGACTGTTCTAAGATTGATCAGAAAATCCAAGAGCAAAAGGAGATTTTTGAATCTTGTTGTAAAAAAGATTAAGGAGGAATTGTGTGGAATTACTCATTTACTTGATTCTATTTTTATTTGTCTTAATCATTTCAACTACGACCAATAAACTTCTGCCTTTTTTGCCCCTTCCTCTTGTACAAATTCTTTTGGGGATTGGGATTGGTTTATTTGTTCCCGATGCGGACTTTCATCTCAATACAGAGCTGTTTCTGGCCATGGTTATTGGTCCCTTACTTTTCCGGGAGGCAGAAGAAGCGGATATTACGTCCATTTTGAAGCATTGGCGGATTGTCGTCTTTCTGATCTTCCCTGTGATTTTTATCTCGACCTTAAGCTTAGGGGGCATGGCTCACTTCCTTTGGATGACTCTTCCTTTGGCTGCCTGTTTAGCAGTTGGAGCGGCACTTGGCCCAACAGATTTGGTTGCCTTTGCGTCTCTTTCTGAACGTTTTCGTTTTCCTAAACGGGTTTCCAATATCCTAAAAGGGGAAGGGCTCTTAAATGACGCTTCTGGTTTGGTTGCCTTTCAGATGGCTCT
This sequence comes from Streptococcus oralis SK610, assembly GCF_000257455.1. Taxonomy (GTDB): domain Bacteria; phylum Bacillota; class Bacilli; order Lactobacillales; family Streptococcaceae; genus Streptococcus; species Streptococcus oralis_CB. The sequence goes on along the minus strand of NZ_AJKQ01000005.1, from coordinate 7,687 downwards.
TGCTGCTTGGACAACAGGAACTTTTTCTCTCAGCCAAGCTGGGACTTCCCTAGCACTTTCTATCCTTGGTGGTTTTGTAGTCGGTTTTGTGACGGCTATGGTCAATCGTTTCTTGCATACCTTTTTACTGAGTGTGCGAGCGATAGATATAGCCAGTGAACTATTGCTAGAGCTAAGTTTGCCACTCATGACTTTTTTTATCGCAGAAGAGTTTCATGTTTCAGGGATTATCGCAGTAGTGGTTGCAGGTATTTTGAAGGCCAGTCGCTTTAAGAAAATTACGCTCCTTGAGGCTCAAGTTGACACCGTGACGGAGACCGTCTGGCATACCGTGACCTTTATGCTAAATGGATCAGTCTTTGTTCTCTTGGGAATGGAATTAGAGTTGATTGCGGAGCCAATTTTGTCTAATTCTATCTACAATCCCCTTCTTTTACTGCTTTCAGTTGTCGTTCTGACCTTCTTGCTTTTTGTGATCCGCTTTGTCATGATTGCTGGTTTTTACTTTGTGAGGACGCGTCGACTCAAGAAAAAAATTCATAAGTACATGAAAGATATGCTTCTTTTGACCTTCTCTGGTGTCAAAGGGACAGTATCTATCGCGACCATTCTCCTCATACCAAGTCATTTGGAGCAGGAATATCCTCTGTTGCTCTTTCTTGTAGCAGGCGTTACACTATTGAGCTTTCTAATGGGTTTACTTGTCCTCCCTCACTTATCTGAAGAACAAGAGGAAAGCAAGGATCATTTGATGCATATTGCGATTTTGAATGATGTAGCTGCAGAATTAGAAAAAGAACTGGACCATCACAAGAATAAACTTCCTCTTTATGCAGCTATTGATAATTATCATGGTCGAATTGAAAATCTCATCCTTAGTCTGGAAAATAAGAGAGTCCAAGAGGACTGGGAGTCCCTCAAACTTCTTATCTTGAGTATTGAGAGTGATGGTTTGGAGCAAGCCTACGAGGAAAATAGAATCAGTGAGCGTGGCTATCGAGTTTACCAACGTTACCTAAAAAACATGGAGCAGAGTATCAATCGGAATTTCGCTTCTAGAGTGACTTATTACTTCCTAGTCTCCTTACGGATACTGCGCTTTCTACTCCATGAAATGTTTACCTTTGGTAAGACCTTTCGCAGTTGGATGAATGAAGAATCTCGTAAACTACTAGCAGTTGACTATGATCAGATTTCAGAGTTGTATTTGGAAAATACAGAGCTGATTATCGAGAGTTTGGAAAACCTCAAAGGGGTTTACAAGAGTTCTCTGATTAGCTTTATGCAAGAGTCTCGTCTACGCGAGACGGCCATTATCGGAAGTGGTGCTTTTGTTGAGCGGGTTATCAATCGCATCAAGCCAAACAATATTGATGAAATGCTACGAGGCTACTATCTCGAACGTAAGGCAATCTTTGAATACGAAGAAGCTAAACTGATAACAGCCAAGTATGCCAAAAAACTACGCCAAAATGTGAATAATTTAGAGAATTATTCTCTTAAAGAGGCTGCAAATACCTTGCCTTATGATATGCTAGATTTAATCAGAAGAACTTAAATGATGAAGAAAATGACGGAGGATGGAACATGAAAAAGTGGTGGAAAGAGCTGATGGACAGGCCCTTATTGAAAGCTTTTTTGCATTATTATCAAGCATCTGATAGCGAGTTGACCAGTGTTGCGGTTGCCTACTATTGGTTGATTTCAATCTTTCCTTTACTAATGATAATGGTCAATATTTTGCCTTATTTTCAGATTCCGGTCTCAAATTTTTTACTGACAATCAAGGAATTCTTGCCTGATACGGTGTATGATGTGGTCGCCAAGATTGTCCGAGAAGTTCTGACTCAACCATCAACTGGTTTGTTGAGTTTTGCCGTTTTATCTGCACTCTGGACTTTTTCAAAATCAATGGATTTCCTCCAAAAAGCCTTTAACAAAGCCTATGGAGTGACCAAGAGTCGAGGAATTATCTCCCATCAGTTGATGAGTTTACTTGTTAGTTTCGGCTTGCAGATCCTTTTTGCCCTAGCCTTATTTTTGAGTATGTTTGGTCGTATGTTGCTCAACCTCCTCAAAACTTACTGGCAATCAGATAGTCCGCTATTTTCCTACTTGCAAGATTTTACAGGCCCTCTGGTCTATGCCTTAATCTTTGCCATTCTGGTTATGATTTATTACTTCCTTCCAAAAGTAAAAGCACCACGAATCCGCTATGTTTTACCAGGAAGTGTCTTTGTCTTGCTAACTCTTATCTTTTTATTGAATATCTTTTCTGTCTACGTCAATAGTTATGTCAATCATCTGGTTGACGTTCGATTTTTCAGTTCCATTATCGTGGTAGTCATGATGTTCTGGTTTATTCTCATTGCAAAGATTTTGATTATCGGAGCAGTTATCAATGCCAGTGTGCAGAGTTTGAAAGATCCAAAGTTTAGTATGGAATAATTAAAAAATCCCCATTAGGTTTCCTAATAGGGATTTTCTTAATAGATAAACATGGCATCACCGAAACTGAAGAAGCGGTAATGTTCTTGGATAGCATGGTGATAAGCATCTAAGACTAAGTCACGACCGGCAAAGGCAGAGACCAACATGACGAGAGTTGATTTTGGCAGATGGAAGTTGGTTGAAAAAGCATCCACAACCTTCCAGTCGTAGCCTGGTTTGATAAAGATATTGGTCCAACCAGAATCTGCTTGGATTTGCCCATTAAACTTGGAACCGATGGTTTCCAGTGTGCGGATCGAAGTAGTTCCTACAGCGATGATGCGACCTCCATTTTCCTTAACAGAGCGAAGGGTGGTAGCTGCTTCCTCAGAAAGTTGGTAGAATTCGGAGTGCATTTCGTGTTCGTCCAGATTGTCAACAGAGACAGGTCTAAAGGTTCCTAGTCCGACATGGAGAGTGAGATAGACCAGATGAACACCTTTAGCTTGGATTTCTGCTAGCAGTTCTTTGGTGAAGTGCAATCCAGCAGTCGGTGCTGCAGCAGAGCCACTTTCTTTAGCGTAGACCGTTTGATAGCGTTCACGGTCATCTAGTTTTTCGTGGATGTAGGGTGGTAGTGGCATTTCACCGAGACTTTCCAAAACTTCTAGGAAAATTCCTTGGTATTCAAAGCGGACAATGCGGCCCCCGTGGGTCAATTCTTCCGTAACGACAGCGCTGAGACGACCATCTCCAAAGCTGACACGAGTACCGACCTTGAGGCGTTTGGCAGGTTTAGCCAGAACTTCCCACTCATCACCACGAATATTTTTGAGCAGGAGAAGCTCCACATGGCCTCCTGTCTCTTCCTTTTGGCCATAGAGGCGGGCAGGGAGGACGCGAGTGTCGTTCATGACGAGGGCATCACCGGGTTCCAGCATATCGATAATAGAGTGGAAGTGTTTATCCTGCATTTCTCCCGTTTCACGATTGACGATAAGGAGTTTGGAGGAATCTCGTTTTTCAAGGGGCGTTTGGGCAATCAATTCCTCAGGCAAGTGGAAATCAAAATCAGCTGTATTCATATATCTGTTCATTCTTTCTAAGTTCTAATCCTATCCATTATAACATGTTTCAAGTTTGGACGCTCTTTTTTTAGAAATTAAATCGTTTTCACTTGACAAAAATTGGTCTATACCATATAATAAATATAGAAATATGGAGGATATAAAATGAAAGTTATAAAAGTTGAGAATCAAGTCGAAGGTGGAAAAGTAGCTTTTGAGATTTTGAAGGAAAAATTGGCCAATGGTGCTCAAACGTTAGGACTTGCGACAGGAAGTAGTCCACTTGAGTTTTACAAGAAAATCGTTGAGAGTGACCTTGATTTTTCAAATCTAACCAGTGTAAACCTCGATGAGTATGTAGGGCTTGATGGAGATAATCCACAGTCTTATCGTTACTTCATGCAAGAAAACTTGTTTAACCAAAAACCATTTAAAGAAAGTTTCTTGCCACGTGGTGTTAAGGATAATGCTGAAGAAGAAGTAGAACGCTACAATCAAATTTTGGCTGACCATCCTGTTGATTTGCAAATTTTGGGAATCGGTCGCAATGGACATATTGGCTTTAACGAGCCAGGAACTCCATTTGATAGCCAAACGCATCTAGTTGAACTTGACCAGTCTACCATCGAAGCGAATGCTCGCTTCTTTGACAAAATTGAAGACGTTCCAACTCAAGCCATTTCAATGGGAATTAAAAACATCTTGGATGCCAAGTCAATTATTCTCTTTGCTTACGGTGAGTCGAAAGCAGAAGCCATTGCCGGAACAGTGTCAGGCCCAATAACTGAAAGTCTACCAGCAAGTAGCCTACAAAACCAACCTGACGTGACCATCATTGCAGATGCAGAGGCACTAAGCTTACTTGAAAAATAAATTTGCAACCACTTGCTCTTTGGAGTGAGTGGTTTTTTATTCTTTATAAATAACAGGATTTTTTTATTATATTCTAAGAAAGGTTAATTTAGTTTGTAAAATAGTTTATTTGATTGATGAAACATTAGTGTAAATATTCTCAAAAATCAACATAAATAACTTTTAACATAACAACGTTTAAAAATTTTGCTTATTTAATAGAAAAAAGTTAATTTTCGGGGATAATTTAGTGGCTAATTCATAGAAAATAATGTATAATATCTTAAAAAATAATTTTAGGAGATTTTAATGGGAAAAGAACTATTTAATCCACACCTTCGTAAGTTTTCTATTCGGAAACTAAACGTGGGTGTTTGCTCTGTGCTCTTGTCTACCTTGGTTCTATTGGGAGTGACGTCTCAAGTTAGCGCTGATGAAACAAGCGCTTCTGGTGTCCAAAATGAGATTTCTCGAACGGATCTTAATGAACCATCAGCAACTTCTACAGCACCAACAAATTCTGAAGCTTCTGTAGTTGCTTCAGCTACTGAGGCTCCTCAATCCGCTGATAGTACTAAACCAACAAGCTCAGCTTCAGATTCTATTGAGAAACCAAAGGATGAACAGTCAGTTGTTTCTGAAACTCCTCAACCTTCAGTTGAGAAACCAGTTACTTCTCCAGAAGATAAATCTATTGAGAGTGCTAAACCAGAAACTGCAGTTGCTCCAATAATTTCTGAACCTACTGAGACGTCTAGTGCTACTGAACAATCTACACGTTCTCGTAGAGTACGTCGTGATACACAGGCAACTACAGTTGCACCAGCCAGTTATGCAGGTGCGGACGATGCGACTCCCGTACCACGTACATCTAAACCAGAATTGTCTGAATCAGAGAAGAAAGAAAGTACACAATTAGCAAAACAAATTAACTGGATTGATTTCTCTGATACAGCAAGCTTGAAAAACTTAGATCCTCAGGGAGGGTTTAAGATTGGAACTACTTATACGAAGGAAATTTCGCCTGGCTATGTAGTGACACTTACCGTTACAGAGCTCAAACCATTTCAATCAACTGAAATCTATAAAAAACGGGTTGAAGGAACTTCATCTGCTGGAACTTATGATCCAAATGCAACAAACAATTATTTAAAAAATTGGAAAGATTATGGAAAAACTCCACCTCCTGTATCAGGTCAACCGCAAGATAAATGGAGTACTATTGGTGGACAAGGTTTTGATACAAAAGGCCATAAAACACAAATTATCGTACCAGTTGATGGTGTAAACTGGGGGGTTAAATTTAAAATAGAAGCCACTTATCGTGGTAAAAAAGTAAAACCAGCAGTTGTTATGGCTGATGGAGAAGATGCTAACCCTGGTGAATATGGTATTTTTACCACTAACGGTGAAGGTTGGGAATACGTAGGAGAATGGATGAAAGGTCCTCGTGCAAAAGGTCCTTACACTGTTACGACTGAAGAACTTGTTAAGCAGGCTGACAAGACAACAAGAGGTGGTCTACTAATCCTAAAAGATAAGACTGTCGATTGGAATAAGTTTTTGAGTCCCGATACAGTTACAGGTGGTCTAGGTAGTCAAGTCTTTGGGCCAATAGTTTCAGCAAGTAAAGCAGTGCCAGTTGTAATGACCCGTGGGGCTTCTGAGGTAGGTTTTTATGTTGCTACCGCAGGGCAACAGGCACTTATGATGGGATTCTTGGTAGTTGATGGTGGTGATGCGCCAGAAAGTTACGGTGAAGCTCACCATACTATCTCTACACGCGATTCGATAACAAATGCTCAAATAAAGCAACCTTACTTAGGTTCTACAGAAGCAGATATCGATGTGGATTCTAAAAATAACTGGACTTCTGATGATCGTGAGGATGTTTCAGATGAAGGTTCACAGCAATTGCTAACTGCTGATCAATATAGCAATACTAACGACCTCTTGGATTTAAACAAAGCTAAGAATGGCACTTATACTCTTAAGATTAAGGCTAATCCAAATGGTAATGCTAAATCATATGTCAAAGCATGGGTGGACTTCAATAATAACGGGAAATTTGATGATAATGAAGGCAGTGTAGTTAAAGAAATAACTGCTAATGGAGATCACACTTTAACATTTAATGCAATTCCGAGTCTTAGTGGTGGCTTAGTTGACCAACTTGGAATGCGTGTGCGTATTGCGACTAATGCAGGTGATATTGAGAAGCCTACTGGGATGGCATTTAGTGGTGAAGTAGAGGATATGTTGGTTCGTCGTACTTATCCACCTCAAGGCGAAAAGAAAGAAACAACCGGTCTTCAAGGTGAAACACAAAATGCTACAGTTCACTTCACACCTAAAGGACCAGATCGTTCGGACTTTGTAACTAATGCTAGCATGAGTAGCCAAGCGCCACAGATTTTGGATAATCAAGGAAATGTATTGACTCCAACAAACGGCAATACTTATGTGCGTCCGGAAGGGACCTATGTAGTGACTACTAATGGAGATGATATCGATGTAGCGTTCACACCAAATGCAGACTTCACAGGAACAGCTGAAGGGATTAATATTCGTCGTACAGACTCGAACGGTTCATCAACTAACTGGCAATCAACTGATGCATCAAATCCAAATAAGAATGACATTCTGAACAATATGGATGGTCGATACATCCCTACTGTTCGAAAGATACCAACATATGAATCGACTGGTGTTCAAGGTCAAGAACAAAACAAAAATCTAATCTTTAATGATGGTGATCCTGCAAAAACGCCAGTGACTCCAGATGCTTCACGCCCTGCGACCTTTGTGAATGCTAACGGCCAACCTATTACTGGTAACTCAGTTCCTGCTACATCCAATGGTCAGTCAGTTGGAACTTATGAGTTAGACCCTAACACTGGTCAAGTCACTTTCAAACCTAACAAAAATTTTGTTGGTACCCCAGACCCAGTTACTGTCCAAGTAAATGATTCTAACGGTGTTCCTTACCGAGCACATTATAAACCAACAGTGACTAAGGTAACACCAACCAGCACTAACGCAACCAGCACAGGTCCTCAGGGTGTCCCACAAACAGGTACCCCAACCTTCCAAGGTGGTGACCCACTGGTTCCAATCGATGAAACAGTTGATCCAACTTTCGCAGATGGAAGCAAAGAGAAGACGATTCCGGGTCAAGGAACCTACACGATTGCACCAGATGGAACTGTAACCTTCACTCCAGACAAACAGTTTGTCGGAAGCCCAGATCCAGTCACAGTCAAACGTGTGGATAAGAACGGTACCCCAGTTACTGCGACTTACAGTCCAGAGTTTACTAAGGTGACTCCGACTGGTAC
>NZ_AJKQ01000004.1:0-691 GCF_000257455.1 Streptococcus oralis SK610 | reverse complement strand
GAGTCATGGCCTGGAGTGAAGGTCACTTTACCTTCTTGGACCTGACCTTGCAGACCTTCTGTCTTATCTCCTGTACCAGTTGGAGTCACCTTAGTAAACTCTGGACTGTAAGTCGCAGTCACTGGGGTGCCGTTCTTATCTACACGTTTCACTGTGACTGGATCTGGGCTTCCAACAAACTGTTTGTCTGGAGTGAAAGTTACCGTTCCGTCTGGCGCAATCGTGTAAGTTCCTTGACCAGGAATCACTTTTTCTTTGCTTCCATCTGCGAAGGTTGGTTCGACTGTTTCATCAATTGGAACCAGTGGGTCGCCACCTTGGAAGGTTGGGGTTCCTGTTTGTGGAACACCCTGAGGGCCTGTGCTAGTTGCACCAGTTCCTATTGGTGTTACCTTGGTTACTGTTGGGGTATAAGTCGCAGTGACTGGGGTGCCATTCTTATCTACACGTTTGACTGTGACTGGAGCTGGGTTTCCGACAAACTGTTTGTCTGGAGTGAAGGTTACAGTTCCATCTGGCGCAATAGTGTAAGTTCCTTGACCTGGAATAGACTTCTCTTTGCTTCCATCTGCGAAGGTTGGCTCTACCGTTTCATCGATTGGAACAAGTGGGTCGCCACCTTGGAAGCTTGGAGTTCCTGTTTGTGGAACACCCTGAGGACCTGTGCTGATTGCGTTAGTGCTGGTTGGTG
>NZ_AJKQ01000003.1:0-137323 GCF_000257455.1 Streptococcus oralis SK610 | reverse complement strand
GCTTCGTAAACTGGGGATGTCTCAGGATTTGTACCATATTCTGCCAATTCTGGAACTTCATGAACAGGCGCTGTTTCTGGAGTTGTGCCATATTCTGACAATTTCGGAACTTCGTGAACTGGAGTTTCTTTTGGTATCGAGTTAGTTGGAGCTGTTCCAACTAAAATAATTTCAGAAACAGGTTCAAGCGTCACTTGATCAGAAATCATTTCGCTTTTTACGATTTCTTGATTCTCACGATAATGACGAGTCACAACTGTACGTTGACCTCGAACACCTGATTGTATGACTTTTGATTGACCTTGAACCAAGTCATCTGAATACTGGTATTGGGTCTGATAAGGGAGATCTTGAACCGACTTTTGTTCACTAATTTTTAATTCTGGCAATTCATGAACTGCCCCAAGGCGAGCGAGTTCTCTCTCCTTAGTAGCGATAGCTTCTCTATCTTGCTCTGTCAGACCGTCTTCCTTATCCGAAACAATCTCTTTTGTATTCGGATTTGTTTCACTCGGTTTAAGTTCACTTCCCTTCTCTTTCTCCAAGTCCAGTGTCGGATTTTCCTTCTGAGCAGAATGAGCTAAACGACTATCATTTTGTTCTTCATTCTTTAAGTAACCTATATAGTCGTAACCGTCAATTTTCAATGGCGCTGGAAGAGATTCTCCAAGACCCAAGTTAAGACTTTGATTATATGCAGCGAGTTCAATATTCGTCACCGCCAAGACCGTTGGAGATAGCAGCATGGATCCCATTCCAGTTACCAACAAGATTGAAGATAAATACCTCTTCCCATTTCTGCCTCTAACAACTACAAGTACTAGTAATGCAAGACCCATCGCTGTAAAAGTTGATTCCCAAAGGCCGGAGTGACCTGTCTTAGGCAATACTCCAGATGAATCCCCTTGAGTAGTCGGACGATAAACTAAATAATAGGTCTCTGAAGCATCCTCAACATACTTTGGAATCTCCCTTATCAAGGCACTCTTCTCTGCCTCCGCCAATTCAGACTCCACTACGTAGTGGTATTTGACCTGAGCAGACTGCTGACTTTGAATTTCTGCTGCCTTTACAGAAGTCAAGTCCCCAGTTATTTGCCCACTCAAAAAGAAGCTTCCAATAGTCGCCGAAACGAGCCCAACGGACAACTTGCGGAAAGAAAAGCGCTGTCGTTTTTCTCCATAAAACTGATGTTTCATTCTCAAAATTTCCTCTTCAATATGTTATTCAATCCTTTCTATTCTACCTGATTTCACTTGATTATTCAAATTATTTGTCGTGATTTTTAGAAGCAACACATGCTTTTGAAAAGTACCAAAACACGACCTCCCTTTTTGAAAAAATCTCAAAAATCAACTTAAAACTCTTCCTAAAAATGTTAGATTTACCCCCTTTGTCCTAAACTTTTTCCAGCAAAAAAGAGAGAAATGACTTCCTCTCTTTTTCATTTTCATCTCATCTTAAACTATGAGAAGACATATTTCTAATCTGATTATTTCGCTTCAAATCCTTCTGCGACTGCATCCGCAAAGTTTTCTTCTACAATGCTTGCACAGTGGTCACAGATGACTGCGTGGTAGCTACGTTCTGCAGTAGTTGGATCGATACGACGGCAACGGTCACAAACTTCACCTGCAGCACGTTCAACTGTGAAGGCAACATCCTCAAAGCTAACTGCGCCTTCTGGAGCTGTACCTTCAGCGATGGTCAATTCTGACACGATCAAAAGTTGAGCCACATTGCTATCTACTGCTCCAAGAAGAGTTTTCACCACTTCATTTGGATAAACTGTCAAGTGTGCTTCAAGTGATTTACCGATTACTTTTGCATTACGAGCTTCTTCCAAGGCTTTTTGGGCTTGTCCACGGAAGTCCATGAAAGCTGCCCATGTATCCAAGATTTCTTCTTGGTTAGCAAAGGTTTGAGCTTCTGGTAATTCTGACAATTGAACGAAGTCTTCAGCTTCAAACTCAAGATATGACCAGATTTCCTCTGCTGTGTGAGGAAGGATTGGTGTCAAGAGTTTAGTGATTTTCACAAGAATGTCATAGAAGACAGTCTGCATTTGACGACGTTCCAGTGATTTGGCACCTTCGATGTAAACAACGTCTTTAGCAAAATCAAGGTAGAAGGCTGACAAATCAACGTTGATAAAGTTCACCAAGGCCTTGTAAATTGTCAAGAATTCAAAGTTTGCATAAGCATCACGAATAGTCTTCACAAGCTGGTTAAAGCGGATGGTCATGTACTTATCAACGGAACGAAGCTCATCGTAAGCCACTGCGTCTTGAGCTGGGTTAAAGTCAGATGTGTTAGCGATCAAAAAGCGAAGAGTGTTACGGATCTTACGGTAAGTTTCAGAGACTTGGCTCAAGATATCCATAGAGATACGTACGTCGTTACTTGAGTCCACACTTGTTACCCAGAGACGCAAGATTTCCGCACCAAATTGTTTTTCAACATCACTTGGAGCAATGGTATTCCCAAGGGATTTAGACATCTTCTCACCTTTACCATCAAGGGCAAATCCTTGTGACAAGATTTGTTTGTAAGGAGCAACGCCATGGTTAGCAACAGATGTGATAAGTGATGAGTTGAACCAACCACGGTACTGGTCAGAACCTTCAAGGTATAGATCTGCTGGGTATTTAAGTTCTGGACGGTTGACCACCACTCCATTCCATGATGAACCTGAGTCAAACCATACGTCCATGATATCTGTTTCTTTCTTGAACTCGCCATTTGGTGAACCTGGATGAGTAAATCCTTCTGGCAAGAGGTCCTTAGCATCACGTTCCCACCAGATGATAGAACCGTGTTCCTCAAAGAGTTGAGCTACATGTTCAATCGTTTCAGCTGTCATGATTGGCGTTCCGTCTTCAGCATAGAAGATAGGAAGGGGAACTCCCCAAGCACGTTGACGAGAGATTACCCAGTCACCACGGTCACGAATCATGTTGTAAAGACGCACTTTACCCCATTCTGAGTGGAACTTCACTTTTTCAATTTCATCCAAGATTTCTTGGCGGAATTTAGATACAGAGGCAAACCATTGTGGAACAGCACGCCAGATGATTGGTTTTTTCGTACGCCAGTCAAATGGGTATGAGTGAGAGATTTCTTCTTGAGCAAGGAGCAAATCGCCCAGTTTTTCGATAACAGTCGGCACAACCTTGTCATAGAACTGACCCGCAAATTCAGGACCAGCATTTTCCATCATAATACCGCGTTCGTTAACTGTTACAGCAACTTCAAGGCCGTTGGCAACACCGACATTGTAGTCGTCCTCACCAAAACCAGGGGCTGTATGGACAATACCTGTACCAGAGTCAGTCGTAACGTGGTCACCAAGGATCACCAACTCATCTACAGCTGTATCCCATGGGTGGACTGTTACGATGTGATTCAATTCTTGACCACGATAGGTCGCCAAGACTTGGACATCAGTCCAATCAAACTTTTCAGACAAACTAGCCAACAATTCTGAAGCAACCACAAACTTACGAGTTTCACCAGCTGGTTGAACGACCACGTAATCAATATCCGCTCCAACTGTCAATCCACGAGAAGCAGTGATGGTGAATGGAGTTGTTGTCCAAACAACGATATACGTATCTGTATCGAGGACACCTTTACCATCTTTGACACGGTTAGCATAGTAAAGGGAAGTTGAAAGCAAGTCATGGTATTCAATTTCTGCTTCTGCAAGAGCTGACTCAGATGACCATGACCAGTAAACTGGCTTGGCCCCACGATAGATGTAGCCTTTCTTAGCCATTTCACCAAAGACACGGATTTGAGCTGCTTCATAGTCAGGAGTCAAGGTTACATAAGGATTTTCCCAGTCACCAGAAACCCCCAAACGTTTAAAGTCTTCTCTTTGTTTATCTACTTGAGAAAGAGCATACTCACGGCAAAGTTTCAAGTACTCAACTAAGTCCATTTCTTTACGCTTCACGCCTTGTTTTGCCAAGACTTGCTCGATTGGCAAACCATGAGTGTCCCAACCTGGGATATAAGGTGCATAGAAACCTGACATAGACTTCGAACGAACAATGATATCTTTGGAGATCTTGTTCATAGCGTGTCCAACGTGGATATTTCCGTTTGCATACGGAGGTCCATCATGCAAGGTGAAATGTGGTTTCCCTTGGTTCAATTCTTGACGACGTTGGTAAAGCTTTGCTTCTTCCCATTCTTTTTGCCAAACTGGTTCTTTGGTTGGAAGACCAGCACGCATAGGAAAGTCTGTTTTCCCTAGATTGAGGGTTTCTTTAAGTTTCATTGTTACTCCTTTAATTTAAACTGACAAAATAAAAACCACGATTCGCAAAAAGGACGAAAATCGTGGTACCACCTTTGTTCGAAAAAAGACAGGGTCTCTTTTCCTCTTTTCCCGTAACGTGGGGGACGCCTAGTCTTACTGCTTTCAGACTAGATTGCTTGAGAGGATAATCTAACCACTAGGGATTGCAGGACTCTCACCATCTCCCGCTCGCTGAAAATATAGTTGGTTGGATCTTGTTCTCACATTTTTTATAGGATAAGAACAGATTCTTTATTTGCATCGTTCTCAGTTGCTGCAGTAGTTTCTACTTCAACTGACTCTTCATGCTGGTCACTTTCTTCTGTCTGTTGGTTTTGTTGAGCTTCAAACTCAGCCAATTCTTTATTGCCAGCCTCGATACGAGCTTGCAATTCAGCAACCTCTTCTGGTGTGAATTGACGAGTCATATCAATAGGCTCTTCCTCTGGTTGTAAAGATACAGTTTCACCAAGAACTTCACCCACCACTTCTTTAAAGGCTTCATCACTTGTCTGAAGGTAAGTAGCTGTTGGGCGAAGAATATCTTCCCAATCAGATGACTCGACAATAGCCAATTGACTTTCAATCGTAGACTTGAGGCGTTGATGGAATACACGGCTCTTGTTCTTCAACTCTTCAGTCTCAACAGCCACTCTCTTCGCATTATCTGTTGCCTGACGGAGAATTTCATTTGCCTTGTATTTCGCTTCTTCAAGCAAACGTTGAGCGTCTTGTTCAGCTTGTTGAATAATATTATTTGAACGTTCTTGAGCAGCTTGTTTGACACGCTCAGCAGTATCTTGAGCAATCAGAACTGACTGACTCAAGGAATCCTTCATCTCATCAAAGTAAGACAAACGTTCTTCCAAACTCTTGATGTGTGTCTCTTTATCGTGATTGCTACGAACCAAGTCTTCGTAGTCACGAACAACGATATCCAGAAATTCATCTACTTCTTCTGGGTCAAAACCTCTAAATCTTGTACCAAAGGTTTTATCTTTAATTTCTAATGATGTAATTGGCATACTTTTCCTCACTTACTTAATAAAAAATAGAATCATTAATTGCTTCTGGTTCTTGCTCGCTTGTTACTGTTCTCTTAGGAATATCATTCGTATAATAGGAAAGACGTTCTTCTAGTTTTTTGATATAGAGTTCAGTTTCATCTTTGTATCGAATCATCTCCTCTAATTCAAAGTAAATCTTATCTAGAAAGAGGTCAACTTCTTCCTGATTGTAGCCTCTGAATGTTCTTGAGAAAGCTTTATCACTTATTTCTTGTGGTGTAATCGACATATTTTTTCTCACTTGCTTAAAAGTAGCCGGACTGTTAGTTTTTTCTTATCCTTTTTGGTCTGACCATTGTCTTTGACAACTTTCAAACGACCAAACTTTCTCACACTGATCAAATCTCCAACTGCGACCTGGTAATCAGTTTTTTCAACCACATGATAATTTACCTGGACAGATTTTTTCTCAATCAGTTGACTAGTTTGATTTCTAGATAATTTCAAGGCACTTGATAAGAGGGCATCCAATCGAAAACTCGAAACTAAAATTTCTCGTTCTCTATAATCAATTTTAGACAAAATCCTATCGGTAAAAGGACATTCCTCCAGCGATACAGGAAGTCTGCCAATCTTTCTTATTCCATCCTGAAAAAGAGGAATGAAATCACGATTGACAAAAATCTGTGCTCTCTTTTCATCTACCAAGATATCACCAAATAATTTACGGTCAATTCCTAGCTGGTTGATGATTGTTCCCAATATTTTTCCATGACTCAGTTGTTCAAACTTACTCGGATAACAAATTTCCAACAAGGCCATTTCAAAGTCTGACATCTCCGGTTCAAAGTAATCTGGATAGAGAAGAACTCGAACCGACTCTGTCGGAAGAAAATCACCACTACTTTGGCAACCCAGTCCATATGTCCCAGCTAGCACCCTCAAGATCTGTTCCTGATGGGGATTGATAAAAGGAGTAAGTACAGGCGCATAGGTATCTTCTACCCGCTTGATCCACTCTAAACCCTTATCAATAAAAGGAATATCATCTTGGGAAAAATGCTGATAAATGGCTCGATTTACTGTCATAGTAATAGGACTAGTCGTGTTAAGATATTTCCAACAAACTGAATCAGAATCAGCGCCGCCCAAACCGTAAAATCAAGACCAGCAAATTGTAGATTGAGCTTACGAAGTGGCTCAATAACTGGGCGAGCAAGTCTGATAACTAAGCGACCTAGCTGACTTTCATAGGCATTTGGAAACCATGAAAGCAGAGCAAATGCAACGAGAATGATGGAATAAATGCTAACCGCATTTTGGATTAAACGGATTAAGAAAATCATTATCTTGCTCTATTTCGTTTAATATCAAAACCAAACTCAGTGCTTTGTGATTCGTCTGGAAGTTTGATATCTTCAATATTCACGATAACGTTGACAGGAGTCAATAGATACATCGTACTCGCAACTTTTTTCATGTTTCCAGCCAAGACATGACGGGCTCCATCCAAGTAATCAAGGCAACGACGGGCTTGAACCTCTGTCATATATTGGAAATCAATCAAAATACTTTCATTTCCAGCCAACAAATCTACAATTTCAGTTGCATCTTCATATTTTCTTGGATAGCGAACGTCAATTGTCACTTTCTCATCTGAACGATGGCTTTGCATCGCCAATTCTTGCTGACGCGCATGAAGACGAGTAATATTTGCATCTTTTGCTGATCCTGACTGAGCAGGTGCTGGTAATTCTTTAGAAGTTGAGATGGCTGGGCTAACTGTTTCCTCTTGTTGAGTCTGGTAGTTAGTCGTTTCTTCTCCGTCTTCTGTAAAATAATCTATAAATTTATCGAATCTATCTTTTAAAGACATAGCTCTCTCCTATTTAAAAAATGCTGTACCGATTCGAACAAAGGTTGAGCCGAACTGAATCGCTTCTTTAAAATCACGACTCATTCCCATGCTTAGCTCCGTCATCGGCATATTAGGGATTTGTTTTTCTCTAATTTCTGCTTGCAGAGCCTGCGTATCCTTGAAAATTTCTTTCAATTCATCACTGTCTGCCTCAAAAGGAGCCATGGTCATTAAACCAACATACTCAATCTGATCTAACTTAGCCAATTCTGGCAAAAGTTCTAGCAATTCTTCTTTTGAAAACCCATGCTTGCTTTCTTCCCCAGAAATATTGACCTGCAAGAAACACTTGATAACATGATCTGTTCTCTTTTGAATTTCCTGGGCTAACTTTAGGGAGTCTAAAGCATGAAAGTAATCCACATATGGGATTACTTCTTTCACTTTCCGTCTCTGTAGTGTTCCTATTAAATGCCAAGTAACTGGGTAATCTTTCAAGGCCTGATATTGTTCTAAAAATTTATCGACTCGATTTTCACCTATATGACGGACACCAAGCGGAAGCAAGGCTTCCGCTGTTTGTACATCTACATACTTTGTCACTGCGATTACTGAAACAGCATCTAGAGCACGGTTGGCTTCTTGACTAGCATCAGCTATTTGCTGAAAAACTAATTCAGTATTTTTTTTCAAATTCATTGATTAACGATTTTTGAAGAATGGAGGTGTATCCAATTCATCTTCATCTTGTGAAACTGGTGTTTCAAAGCGTTCTACCGGTGAAACAACTGGATCTGTTTGGCGAACAATTGACTCACGACGCAAGTCCCAGTCTCCAAAAGCAGATGCTTGGTTTGTTTCAAAGCGACGAGGGCTTGATTTAGGCAATTCTGCTGTCTCTTCCAAGTCGAATTGACGGTCAAATGTGTGCGCTTGTGGAGCTTTAGTTGATGGACGTCCAACTGGTTGGTTGTTACGAGCTCCAACTACTTTTTCCACTCGCTCTTGACGAACACCTGTCGCTACAACTGTAACACGGATTTCATCCTTCATGCTTTCATCAATTGATGTTCCAAGCCAGATGTTTACACCTTGGCCAGCTGCTTGATTGACGATTTCTGAAGCTTCTTCTGCTTCAATCAAAGTCAAGTCAAGACCACCAGTAACGTTGACGATGACATCCTCTGCCCCATCGATAGTTGTTTCAAGAAGTGGAGAGTAAATTGCTTTACGAGCCGCTTCAACAACGCGCTCTTCACCACTACCGATACCGATACCCATAAGGGCATTCCCTTTGTTTGCCATTACAGTTTTCACGTCAGCAAAGTCAAGGTTAATCAATCCTGGGTTCGTGATCAAGTCAGTGATCCCTTGAACACCTTGGCGAAGGACATTATCTGCTTCGCTAAGAGCTTCAAGAAGTGGCGTTTTCTTGTCAACAATTTCAAGCAAGTTGTTGTTTGAGATAATCAACAAAGTATCAACATGCTCGCGAAGTTCGTTGATTCCTTCTACAGCGTACTGACCACGTTTGCTTCCTTCAAATCCGAAAGGACGAGTCACAACACCAACTGTAAGGGCACCAAGATCTTTAGCAATACGTGCGATAACAGGGGCTGCACCTGTACCAGATCCACCACCCATACCAGCAGTGATAAAGACCATGTCTGCCCCAGTGATAGCTTCCGTCAAAGCTTCTTCACTTTCTTCTGCAGCTTTACGTCCAACTTCTGGACGACCTCCAGCACCCAAACCACGAGTCAATTTTGGACCAAGTTGGATAACGGTTTCTGCTTTCGTACTGCTAAGAGCTTGTACATCAGTGTTGGCTGCGATAAATTCTACACCAGCAACACCTTCGTCAACCATGCGGTTGATGGCGTTACCACCACCACCACCGACACCAATTACCTTAATAACTGCGCCTTGAGCTGCTGCTGTATCAAATGAAAATGTCATAATTTCTTATCCTCTTTTATTCATCAAACATGCTTCCGATCAAACCACGGAAACGTTCTGTTAGCTTCGGTTTACTTTGAGAACTTGCTTGGAATTCTTCCTTGGGAGCAACTGGAGCTTCCTGCACAGTTTCAGCTGGAGCTGTTTGTGCTGGACTTGGTTGCGCTACTGGATTCAAACGTTGATTTGGAATGCCAAAGTTGATTGGTTTTTGACGAAGGAATTCATCTCCTTTAACTGCTTTTTGAGCAAGAAGATTGACTTCAGTCAATTTACCAGCAAACTCAGACAAGCTAATCACGTGAGCAAATGCAGGGTTGCGAATTCCAACTTGATTTGGTACATAAAGTTTTACGCGAACACCAAATACTTCTTGGGCTAATTCAACAATTCCTGGTAAAATTGCATTTCCACCGATAAGGACGATACCTCCTGGCAAATCCAACAAGTGTCTTCTTTCCAACTCTTGTTTGATTTGGTCAAAGATATGTTTGATGCGTGCTGAGATAATCTCTGCCAAGTAGCTTTCTGTTACTTCAACAGGTTCTACTTCACCAATTACTTCAACTTGGAAAGTTTCGTTACTTGCAAGTGGAACGTAAGCTTCACCATAGTTCAGTTTCAAACTTTCTGCAATTTTTTGAGATGTTTTCAAGACTTTAGAAATGTCTTTAGTAACGTAATCTCCACCTTCTTGGTAGATGTTAGTGAACTGCAATTCTTGGTTGCGGATAGTCGCTACAGTAGTCTGACCTCCACCCATGTCAATGACAGTTGCACCAAATTCACGTTCGCCTTCATTAAGAACTGAGTTCACAATCGCCAATGGTGAAATAATCACATTATCAACATGAATACCTACACGCTCAACTGTCTTACGAAGATTGTGTAGAATCGTACGAGGACCTGTGTAAAGCAGACCACGCATTTCCAAGCGAACACCCATCATACCACGAGGGTCACGGATCCCTTGGAAACCGTCCACGATGAATTCTTCTGGAATAAAGGTAATCACTTCACGATCAGGAGTCATGCTCTTAGTCAAAGCTGATTTGACAACATTTTCAACATCTTGATCCGTGATTTCTTTGGTATCTGAAGTTACAGGAATCATTCCTTGTGTTGGTTCAACCTGCAAGAGGTTTGCTGGAAGGCCAACGTTAACAGACTTAATAGAAATACCAGCTTTCTCTTCCGCCTGTGTGATTGCGGATTTGATTGCTGAAGCAGCTGCTTCAATATCAACAATAATTCCGTCTTTTACACCTTTACTTTTGGCATTGCTAACACCAATTACATTTACTTCACCATCTCTATGCTCAGCTACTAGCACTTTAATCGAGCTAGTTCCGATATCTAAGCCTGTAAAAAAACCATCTCTAGTCATTACATCGCATCCTCTCTGTCTTCCAAGTTTCTCACTTCTATTTAATAACTATGTTTGGGCATAGCTATTCAAAGAATATTATAACACAAAAAATCCAATCGTGCTTAGTTTTTGATAAAATTCCTGCATGTTTTTTGAGAAAATTCTAGAAAAATTCTTCTTCTAAGAGATTATTTGAAGTTAACGTTCACAATTTCCTTTCTGTTTCTTAAAAATCCAAAAAAGAGAAGATCATTTTAGATCTTCTCTTGAATAAATTCTTCCGATTTTTGTTGTAAAAAATTTTCTACTAATTTCCCTGTTAAGCGAATTGCTATCACGATAACAGTCGAAACAATGAGATAATTTAAGGGCTGGCCAAAACTTCCAACAAGTGGTGGTTTGTTTAAAAATCCATAATCTCCACCTACAACTAAGTTAACAACCCATATCAAGCCATTTAAGGCGAAGGTAATCACCGCCACATTCTTCAAATCAAGAAGGGAAGGTTGATAGTTTCTAAACAAGTATAGGAGCGCATTTCCTAAAAGGGCAACATGTCCGATAATGAAGGACAAAATGGTCACGTGTGGAAATGGGTAGGGATCAAAAAGTGGGTAAGCTAGTGCTGCTGTTGCTCCAAAAGTTCCTAAAAGGGCGAAGTACTGTTTGTACTTGGATGTTCCTGGAATCAAGAGCATCACAAACATGGCGATACGGCAATGATAGAAGGGTAAACTTTCTGATAGGGGCATGAGATTGCCCCAATACCAGCTATACAAAACAATCAGTTGAACAGACTGAAGGATCTGAATAAAACGCTGGTAAGCTACTTTGTCGCGAAAACGATAAGAAGCATAGAAAGTAAGAGCCAATAAACATAACAAACCAATGTACCAGTGAAGTTCAAACTGGGGCGGTTCTGATATCTGTGTGGTAAATAATTTATCCCACAAATTCATATTCTATTCCTCGTTCATCTAGCTAGAGGCAGTAAAAAATTCACTTTCTCCAGCTTTTAAATTTTTTGAAAAAACTTGATTCTATGACATACATAGAACACTTGCGTCTTAAATTCGCAACCTATTATATCATTTGTATTGCAGAAATGCACTGATTTGAAATCTACAGTTTCATATGGAAATCACTAAACTACATTAGGTTTTCTACCAACTTGGCTAGATTCATAGAGTTAGAGCCTTTGAGCAAGATTTGGTCATTGGCACTGAGGCTTTCCTTGACTTGCTTTACTAGGTCTTCAAATTGGTCCTCGTCGGCTGTTTTCTTGAAGTAGAAAACGTGGCCGATTGGGAACATTTGACTAGCAAGTTGGGCCAATTCGGCAATGTCTTCTCCATAGAAAATAACGGTATCCAGCACATCTGGCGATAGGCTCAAAATCATCTGGTTATGGAGCTGAACAGACTGGTCACCAAGTTCCTTCATGTCTGCTAAGACAGCGATTTTCTTGCCCCCTTCATTAGCTGGAATGACAGAGAATGTCTCCAAAATCAACTTCATAGCAGTTGGATTGGCATTGTATACGTCAGACAGAATATCCGCTCCATTGGCTGCCTTCTTCCACTCAGTACGATTGCGGGTCAATTCTAGGTTCTGAAAGGCCTGACGAATTTGCTCCTCTGAAACTCCTTCTTGTAGAGCCACATACGCAGCAATCATAGCATTGGTGGCATTGTACTTACCTGTCACTGGCAAATCGAGGGCTTGCTCCAAAAAATTCGCCTTAAAGGTCAGACTATCCTTGCGCTCAATCAAGTCTGTGATTTCCAGCTCAGCTCCTTGCCCAAAACGGACCACTTTTTTATCTGTAGGCAAGTAGTCCTCTACAATCGGGTCAGCTGGTGCCAAAAGCAAAGAACCTGGTGCCATACCATCAGCAATTTGCATTTTTCCTTTAGCAATCTCTGAACGGTCTTTGAAAAAGGCTAAATGAGCCTCTCCAACCAAGGTCACAATGGCTGTTTTTGGATGGGCCAATTCTGACAAGAGATGGATATCTCCCAAGTGATCCTGCCCCATCTCCAAGACCAACTTTTCTGTTCCTTCAGGCATGTGGAGAACTGTGTAAGGAAGGCCAATCTCGTTATTGTAGTTTCCTTGTGTTTTGTAGGTTTTGTAGGTTGTTGAAAGCAAGTGCGCCAACATATCCTTAGTGGTTGTCTTGCCATTTGAACCCGTAACCGCAAAGACATCAACAGCCGTTTTTTCAAGATAGTAGGCAGCTAGTTGTTGAAAGGCAGTCAACACATCATCTACTACAATGTAAGGATGATTTGCGACCTCTTTCTCAGACAAGGTTACTGCTGCACCATTTTCAAAAGCTGTTTCGATAAAGTCATGACCATCACGCGCACCTTTGAGTGGCACAAACAAATCACCTGTCCCAATCAAACGACTGTCAAACTCAGCTTTTTCTAACTGAGCATCCGCAAAAAGACTAACATCATTTTTAGCTCCGACAGCTTGGGCAACTTCATGGATTGTTAATTTCATTTCTACTCCTTTAAAAAGGGTTGAAGTCCGAGAACTCTAGTCACCATGCAGTGATAGTTCTGGCTTCTACCCTCTCTTTCATTTTTATAGCAAATGCGCTTCGCGCTTGTCAAAACTTTGCTTAGCAAGAGAAACCAAATGCTCGATTAGTTCTGGGTAGCTGATTCCCATATTGTCCCAAAGTAGTGGATACATAGACCACTGGGTAAAACCTGGCATGGTATTAAGCTCATTTAGGAAAATCTCGCCCCTATCTGTATAGAAGAAATCACAACGAGACAGACCAAGTCCACCAATCGCACGGAAGGCTGTTTCAGCATTTCGACGCATGGCAGCTACCACATCATCACTAATCTTGGCTGGGATGTCCATGGTAATCTTGTTATTGATGTATTTGGCATCATAGTCATAAAAGGCAACATCCTTAACCACTTCACCAGGAAGCGTGCTCTTGACATCGTAGTTGCCCAAGAGACCAACCTCGATTTCACGGGCATTTACCCCTTGCTCTACTAAGACACGGCTGTCATATTGGAAGGCAAGTTCCAAAGCTTGACGGAGTTCTTCTTGGTTTTCAGACTTAGAAATACCGACACTTGAACCCATATTTGACGGCTTCGTGAAGACTGGATAAGTCAGTTTTTCTTCAACTTCAGCGATTTTAGCAGTCACATCATCGCCTTCAACGATGGCCACATAAGGTACTTGGGCAATCCCAGCAGACTCCAAGACACGCTTGGTCGTAATTTTATCCATGGCAAGGCTGGATGACAAGATATTACAACCAACATAAGGCATTTTCAAAACTTCTAAGAATCCTTGAACTGAACCATCTTCTCCCATCGGACCATGAAGAACTGGAAAGACCACTGCACCTTCTTCATAGATGGCACTTGGCGCTATTTTCTTGTCCCAGTCAATAGTCGCATTGGTCATGAGACGATCCTCTTGAGCTGGGGTCTGGCTAAATTCCTGTGTTTTGATAAAGTCACCTGACTGGCTGATGAAGAAAGTATTGACGGTGAAACGGTCGTAGTTGACCGCACGCATAACACTTTCAGCTGAAAGGACAGAGACTTCACGCTCTGCACTACGTCCACCGTATAAAAGAATAATCGTTTGTTTCATATTGCTTGTCCTAATTCTAATAGAATACTCGTTCTTTAGTATATCATATTTGCTTCTTTTTTGAAACTTGAATCTAAAAAAGCCCTCATTTGAGAGCTGAAATTTTACCGATCCACCACTTGAGCTTCAAAGTAAGCTGGCTTGTCGTCTACATTGGTCATGGTAATCGTGTAGGACTTGTTATTGGTTACATAAAAAAACTTTCTCCCCTTGGTAGTTGACAACAATTCCATTCTTTACCAAATGAATATCTGTTTGATTGTTTGGAAGCTCTTTATCATCATACCTTTTTGGAGCTCTATCTATTCTGCAAAATTTCGTTCTCTTTCCTTTTTCTACGCTGACCCGACCACCTGATACACTGCAACAATACTATCATACGAAGAATCAAATAGACCAAACGAAGGATTTTCATCCTAGTAAGAACTGAGCTAAACTCTTCTCTTACTAATTCTATTTCCTGAATTAAATCCTCAATATTCTTACCTAGCTTTTTCTCTACAATAGTTGCATTTTCTGATATCAGATAATATTTAGCATCCAAAGTTGAAAAATACGCTTCAGACAGTGTTCCTTCTAAAGGAAATGAAATATCGTAATTATTATTAGGAGTTTGATTATATTCTGCGAAGACTTGTTGACCATATTTACAAGGATACCCCGTAATTTTAATATTTTTATAATCTAAATGCATTAACCCGTCTAAGGCAGGGGTCGTCCACTCCTCTTTATAATGGTATAATTTCACTTTCTTATCTACTATTGACCAAACCATAACATACCGACTATGCATGAATTCCTTAGTTAATGCAGAGTTACTTGCCAAACTGGTCGCACCAATCTCATATACTGACCAAATAAGAACTGTAAGCATCAAGACAGCTTGAGTTGGTTTGTTTTTATAATAGTTTCTTATTCTTTTTAACATTTTACTCTCCAACTGCGGGATTAGGTTTATCTAAATCTTTTTTGACATTTTGACTAGTATTCGCCACTAGAGCCTCTCTTGCATATTCGAAAGAAACAAGCTGATTGTTACTTTCAAAGCAAATAAGTCTCCTTTACCAAACAATTACAACAACTGAGGCCTAGTTTACGGTTCCTAAATCTACCGATCCACCACTTGAGCTTCAAAGTAAGCTGGCTTGTCGTCTACATTGGTGATGGTGATAGTATAGGGAGTTTCTTTCGTCACACCAAAAGAAAGCAGACCAAAGCTATCGAATAAAATAAAATATTCTTAAGAACTCTGTCATAGCAACCCACCTGTATAACACTATTGCCTCGCCGTTTCGTTTGTTATTCTGTTCTCCATATATCCTTAACTGTCACTTCTCCCCAATTATCTGGGCTAAAACGACTAGAGTAGATAGTGGTCCAGTCTTTAAGGACTTTATTACGGAGTACATTGTCTGCTTCCTTGCGAATCTCATCAACAGTCTTACCGCGTTTGGCAAGAAAGTCCTCTACTTGAGACTACTGAAAATATCCTGTACTCTCATCATCATAGTACCACATAAACCGTTCTAATTGCCGATTGTTTACATCGTACAGGTAATCTACATTTATGGTTGTCTCTGTATCTGGCAGTCTCAAACGCATCTCTATCCCAACTTTCGTCATCTCCTGAAATCCAAATTAAAAATAATAACCTAGAGATTGAATAGTATTTGGTAAATCTACACTTTTATAATCAATAGAATGAATAGAAATTTCTTGAGAATCGTTGTCCACAAATTTTAAACTTTTTAACTTATAAAAAGCTCGTCCTTTCCAGAGAAATGTATAATTGTGATAATCACTTTCTTCGTAGTATATTTCATCAAAAATATTATGAACTCTCTGATATTTATAGTACTGAAAACCAGAGAAAGATAATAATAGAACTATTAGCAACGAAAAAATTACAAATTTTCTCTTCTTCATCTAATCACCTCATCTCTGTCAACTCTTGATTCCCTGTTTCAATATTTCGAATGAAATTATAAGTACTTGGGTAATTTTTTTGTATCTCATCTACGGTATCTTTTTCTAGTAAAATCCCTCAACACACCCCGTTGTTCATACAGCATTGCGTTGAGCAAGAAGCTACTTTCTCTGGCAAACTATCCATACAAAGTCTGATATATCTTTTTCATGAAGCCATCAAGCTCTTTTTGAACAATCTTTAATAGGCGTTCTTCTTCAGCTTGGGGGATAGTCACACTCTCTTTTATATTTTTTTCATTAAATTGAAAGTAGCTGCTAGAAACTATATCAAAGTTCTTATCCAATTCATAGAGTACGCTAGTTATTTTACCATCTATCTCTATTCTAAAATAAACAGTAACCCCATTCCGTCCCGGATTTGAGATATCCAAATCGATGTCTCCTTTTATCTCTATGGAGTCAATTCCTCCATCCAAGCGAATAGCTCCATCGGGAGGAACGACATAGCCCGCTTTACGGATGTCAGGTGCATATTTTTCTGATGCCATCAAATGTTGTAAGACAACTATATTGTCCCTCTCTTCAAAGGAGGTTTTTAATTGCGTATGTTCTTGGTGGTTTTGATACTGAAAATAAAGATTCAAGCTAGTAACTAAAACAATTACAGAACCTATCACGATTAGTATTTTTTTAAGTCCCGACATTTTTTTCACTCCCTCTGTCTAAATAATCATAGAAGTGTTGTTCATACGACATTGTGTTAAGAAAGAAGTTACTTTCTCTGGTAAACTATCCATACAAAGTCTGATACATCTTTTTCATGAAGCCATCAATCTCGCTTTGAACAATCTTTAATAGGCGCTCTTCTTCGGATTGAGAGATGTTCACTCTCTCATTTTTATTTTTTTCATTTGTTTGAAAATAGGCGCTAGAAACTATATCCAAGTTCTTATCCAATTCATATAGTACACTAGTTATTTTACCATCTATCTCTATTTCAAAATAAGCAGTAACCCCCCGTCCACGATACGATATTTTCAAATCGATGTCTCCTTTTATCTCGATGGAAGCAATTCCTCCATCCAAGCGAATAGCTCCATCGGGAGGAATGACATAGCCCGCTTTACGGATGTCAGGCGCATATTTCCCTGATGCCATCAAACGTTGTAAGACGGCTATATTGTCCCTCTCTTCAAAGGAGGTTTTTAATTGCATATGTTCTTGATGGTTTTGATACTGAAAGTAAAGATTCAAACCAGTAGCTAAGGCAATTACAGAACCAATCACGATTAGCATTTTTTTAAGTCCCGACATTTTTTCACCCCCTCTGTCTAAGTAATCATAGAAGTCTTGTTCATACAGCATTGCGTTGAGCAAGAAGTTACTTTCTCTAACAATCTAACCATACAAGGTTTGATACATTTTTTTCATGAAGTCATCAATCTCGCTTTGAACACTTCTCAACAAGTAATCTTCTTCGGATTGTGAGACAGAAACAATCTCTCTTTTCCCGTTATCATTTTGCTGAGAATAGCTGGAATCAATTAAATTCAGATTTTTATCTAAAATAAAAGCTACATGCGTTTGTTTTTCATTAATCTGTGTAATGAAAAACAACTGAAAATCCTTAGCATCATTTTTGGGAGGGCTAATTTTCAAATGTAACTCTCCTTCAATTTCTAATGGATAAATAACTCCATCCAATCGAATAGCTCCGTCAGAAGGAATAGTATATCCTGCCTTGCGGATGTCAGACGCATATTTTCCTGATGCCATTAAATGATGAAGAACTTCAATTCTTTCATTTTTCTCAAAGGCTTCTTTTAAAGTACTAGATTGTCGGAAATGATTGTAAGCAAAATATGAAGGAATTGCTAACAGAAACAAAAACAATACGATCAACCATTTAAACTGTTTTAATTTATCTGACATTAGTTTCTTCCCTCCATATAACACTCTCTTTCAAATAAGTTTTATTATAAACTCTCACTCGTCTTCCTCGTCGTCATACACACGTTCACCATGGATTTTGATGTATTCTTCACGAAGACGCTCTTCTTCATCCCACAAAGGTTCCTCTACAGGTTTCAAACTTTTCAGTTCCTCCACGCTGATATCGGTTGCTTTATCGTAACTTAGTGATAAGACATCCTTGTGCAACTCCTTAAAAGTCTCTACATCCATCCAGGTCTCCTTGTCATCCTCGCTAATCTGACCATCAATTGCAGAAGCTACCTCGACTGCCATGATATACATAGCTCGTTTATCAACAGTGAGAAGGTCAAGGTGGGTAGTAGCTAAACGTAGACAGTCTCCTTTTTCTCGATAGTCTGTTGCTGGATTGTCTTCAAAATCTAATTCAAGATTTTCATATACATGACTCCCAAATTTATTGATAATCCCTTCTTTCAACTGAACATTATTCCATCTATTATCATGCATCCACTTATTCAATTTCAAGTGAATAGTTGGGTCTGTTTTAAATGGGCGAGTATTCCCAAAATAAGAAATATCTACTGTCTTCCCATCTTTAGTATCAAACCACATCCTTTTCGCTAGTTCCATGTAATCAAATGGAATTTCTTTGGTGTAATCGCCTTTGATATATAGTCTCACTCGTCTTCCTCGTCGTCATACACACGTTCACCATGGATTTTGATGTATTCTTCACGAAGCCTATCCAATTCTTCCCAGATGGGTTCGTCAATAGCGTCAATCGTCTGAATTTCTTCCAAACTCATCTCATTTGCTTCGTCAAAGGTCAGAGATAAGATATCTTTGTGCTTTTCCTTGAATTCCTCGATTGTTATCCATGTTTTCTTGTCATCTTCGCTAATTTGTCCATTAAAGATTGTAGCAATCTCAATAGCCATGATATAGAACGCTCTTTTATCAAGAGTGAGCAATTCAAGATGGGTAGAAGCCAAACGCAAAAAGTCTCCATTTTCGCGAAAATCAGTTACATAAGCATTCTCAAATTCCAAATTTAGATCTTCATCAATTTGTGAATAAAAACGGTATTTTATTCCTTCTTGTATCGGAACATGCAACCAACGTTCATCATAATCCTGTTTATCTAGTTTTAGATGAATTGCTATATCATTCCTATCTCTGATTTGAAGAAAACCAGAATAGGAGAGTGGGATGCCTTCTCCTTGATAATTTTCAAACCACATTCTCTTCGCTAGTTCTAAATAATCAAATGGAATTTCTTTGGTGTAATCGCCTTTAATATAAATTCTCAATCTTCTTCCTCATCGTCATAAACACGTTCGCCATGGATTTTGATGTATTCTTCACGAAGACGCTCTTCTTCATCCCACAAAGTATCCTCTACAGGTTTCAAACTTTTCAGTTCCTCCACGCTGATATCGGTTGCTTGATCGTAACTTAGTGATAAGACATCCTTGTGCAACTCCTTAAAAGTCTCTACATCCATCCAGGTTCGCTTGTCATCCTCGCTGATCTGCCCATCAATAGCAGAAGCCACCTCGACTGCCATAATATACATAGCACGTTTATCAACCGTTAAAATGTCTGTATGAGTAGTCGCAATTCTAAGGTATTCTCCACGCTTTCTCCCATCAGTAATAAAATCATTTTCAAATTCAAGTGTTATATTCTCATATTCCAAAGACAACCAAGGATTACTAGGAATTATAAAAGGAGCCTTATCCCATCTTTCGTCAACTGAAGACCATTTGTGTAACCGAACACCAAAGTAAAAATCATCCTGTAACATCTCATCATCACCAACATTGGAGAAACTTATTTTCTTGCCATTCCGTTCCTTAAACCACATCTTCCAAACAAGCTCTCTTGTTGTAAAGGTTATTTTTTTCTTAAAATCACTTTTGATATATAATCTCACTCGTCGTCCTCGTCGTCCAACTCTACCTCTCCATGGATTCGGATATACTCCTCGCGCTTCCTATCCAATTCTTCCCAGATGGGATCGTCAATAGCTTTCAAAACCTTTATCTCTTCTAAACTAATATCGACTGCTTCGTCGTAGGTCATATTCAGTAGGTCTTTATGTTTCGTTTTGAATTCTTCAACACTCAGCCAAGTTTCTTTGTCGTCTTCGCTGATTTGACCGTCAATGACAGATGCTACCTCAATCGCCATGATATAGAGCGCTCGCTTGTCAACCGTTAGAATATCCTTATGAGTCGTGATTATTCGAAGATAGTCTCCTTTTTCTCGCCCATCACTTTCATAAGAATCTTCAAAATTTAAATTTTCACGCTTAAAAGTCGCCCAAGAGTCTTTTCCTATTCTAAAATCAGCCATTCCCCAACGCTCATCATTTGAAGAAAATTTATCTAGAGTTAAACTCAAATAAAAATTATCATCAAATGCATAAGAAAAACCAACTTTCACTCCCTTACGTTCTTTGAACCACATTTTCCAAGGATATTCCATACAGTTTTGGTATATACTAGTTTCGTAGTTGCCTTTAAGATATAATCTCACTCATCTTCCTCATCATCATAAACACGTTCGCCGTGGATTTTGATGTATTCTTCTCGAAGCCGTTCCTCCTCTTCCCATAGAGGATCTCTTACCGGTACCATTGTCTTTAATTCTTCCAAACTGATTTCAACAGCTTCATCATAAGTCAGTGAAAGAACATCCTTGTGATATTTCTTAAATTCTTCTACACTTAGCCAACTTTGCTTGCCGTCTTCGCTAATCTGACCATCAATGGCAGATGCTACTTCAGTTGCCATAATGTATAAAGCACGTTTGTCTACAGTTAAAACATCTATATGAGATGTTGCGATACGTAGATAATCTCCACGTTCTCTCCACTCTGTAATGAAATTTTTTTCAAATTCCAATTGAATATTTTCATCAGAAAACGAATTCCAAGGATCACTCTTGTCATATGGTATATGATTCCATCGTTTATCATTAAATCGCCATTTATCAAATTGAACTCCAAAAAAGAAATCATCTTGTAGCATCTCATCATCACCAACGTTTGAGTATGTAATAGGATGACCATGCCATTCCTTAAACCACATTTCCCAGAGCAACTCTCTTGTCGTAAAGGTTATTTTTTTCTTAAAATCACTTTTGATATATAGTCTCATAAATCTGAGATATCGCCTCCATGTGCTAGTATATATTCTTTTCGACGAGTGGCTTCTTCCTCCCAAAGAGGATCGTCTACAACATCCATCGTTTGAATTTCAGTCAAACTTAGTTCATTTACTTCTTCAAAAGTTAGAGATAGAATAGCCTCGTGCTTTTTCCTAAACTCCTCGACTGTTAGCCATGTCTTCTTATTATCCTCGCTAATTTGCCCATCAATCACCTTTGCAATCTCAAGCGCCATAATGTACATAGCCCGTTTATCAACTGTCAAAACTTCTAGATGGGTGGTTAAAATACGGAGATAGTCTCCCTTTTCATTATAATCTGTAGCAAATGCATCTTCAAAATTAATTTCAATACATTCGTCAAGATGTGAAAAGAGTCTTCGTACTCCTTCCTTTAGGGGGACACTAGACCATCTCTTATCCGCAGTGCCTTTCCTCAAGGATAAATTTGAGAAAAAATCTTCTTGTAATGCATCATTGTTCCCAGCATTTGAGTAAGAAATTTGCTCATCTTCTGGAAACCACATTTTACCAGCTAGTTCTAAATAACCATAAGGTACTCTTTTTGTATAATCGCCTTTTAAGTATAATTTCATTCTTCCTCGTCGTCATAAACTGGCTCGCCATGGATTTTGATGTATTCTTCATTCCTGCGGTCGTCTTCTTCCCAAACTGGGTCTCTCACATCATCCATAAACGGAATTTCTTCCAAACTCAGCTCATTAGCTTCTTCATAACTCATCGAAAGGATATCCTCATGCCGTTTTTTAAATTCCTCCACACTTAACCAGCTCTCTTTATCATCTTCGCTAATCTGACCATCAATAGCAGTCGCAATTTCAATGGCCATAATATACATAGCTCGTTTATCAACAGTGAGAAGGTCAAGGTGCTTAGAAGCAATTCTTAAACATTCACCTTTCTCACGAAAATCCGACATCATTGCATCTTCGTAATCTAGCTGTATATATTCTGACTTATGGGATAAAAAATCATATTTTATCCCTTCCTTAATCTGAACACTTTTCCACCTATCATCATGAGTTTCCTTATCTAATTCTAAATGAATAGAAAGTTTCTCGATTGGTAGTTCTAGAAACCCAGCATACGACAAATCCGGCTCTATTCCATCTTTTTCCTCAAACCACATCCTTTTCGCTAGTTCCATGTAATCAAATGGAATTTCTTTGGTGTAATCACCTTTGATGTAAACTTTCATTTTCCCTCCTATGATTTTAACCACTTAACAGCTTTTAAAATATATTTGACTAATTGATTTTTTTCATAATTTGATAATTTATTCAATTCTGAAATATCATCAATCCATTCTCTAGCACTTGCCGCATCGACAATTTTATCCATTCCTCTATGCGCATTAACTCTATAACCTGATTTTCCTCCCCCTGACTGAATCTGAACTTTACCACTATGGGGTTCTGCATCTACGCGAATATTCGCTTTCTTTCCTTTTACTTTTCCTTCAACAGTCCCAAAAGTCTTACTCGTCGGTTTATTGGCCTGCCAGCTGTCGTAGTTGCTAGAATAATTAACCTGAATTTCGCCATTTAGTAAGGCCGTCTTTGTGATAGCTGATAAGCTAGTTACTGCTCCACTAGCTATCAGTACATTCCCATATTGTACCCCTGTCACAGATGCTGCGGTACCAGCTACGATACTTGTCCCTGCTGTTGGTGGACCAGCCATGATACTCAAGACTTCAAGAGCACCACTCGCAAAGTAAACTCCCAATCCAGAGAATATTTGAGCTACTCCACTCCAAAATTCGACTGAATTTGCTTCAAAGTTTTGTGCTTTTAATTCATCAAACTTTTTGTTAACCAAATGAGTATAGTCAGCATCGTATTTCCCGTTTTTTGAAACGACATAGCCTTGTTCCAAGGGGGAAATTTCAATGATATTCCCTGTTTCATCAATCTTAAGAGTGTGATTGTAGTCGTCAATTATTTTATCCCATTCGGACTTGTCATGGCCTTTTAAGCGCTTCTTTAATTCGGCACGATAGTAGGCATCACCATCTTCCGATAGCATCATATCCCTAGAAGCTTTATTGATGGCACGAGTTTCCGAGTCTTGAAAATCTCTTTTGGCATGCGAAACAATCTTCACATCCTTCATCTTTTGCACCCAGCTCATGTCCAGACCGTCCGCATAGTAGTTGCCATCGCTATCGACAATGATTTTACTTAGTTGCGTAGCTCCTTGAATCGCTAGGCCAAGGACTTCTAGGCTATCGCTGAAATACTGGGAAACCTCTGAGACAAAAAATTCTAGTTTTTCAATCTTGTCTTCCAAATCCTGAATACCTGACTCGATTTGAGACTTAGTATTGTAGAGGATGGTCTTCTCAGAGAAAGCTTTCCCCCAATTAAGTGTAAAGAGATCTTTGATTTGATTTAGCCAGTTCTCCCTCGCTTGAATCTGAGCTTCTACGATAGCTAACTGCTCTTCCCTCAGCTTTTTCAGTTCCTTGAGCTGGTCTAGGTCCAAATCTCCATATCCAGAGACCTGAGCATCCGCATTTTTATAAGAAGTCAACTCTAGTTGGATATCATCTATCGCTGCTTGTAACTTCTTGATGCTGGGGATGATAATCTCTGTAAAGAGACCCTTCCCAGCTGTGTAGGCTGCTCCTGTCAGCTCACCTGAGTCTAAAGAGGAAATCAGGTGGTCACAGCCACTAGATAAGCGGTCCGTGACTTCATTTGCGACTTGGAGGTTGTTAGTCATGGCTTGAATCAATTCTTGGGATTCTTGTGCGCTGTATTTTACTCCCATGGTAGCCGGTTCCTTTCTGATATCAGTTCTTCTCTAGCTTCATCGAAAGACCGACGAGCCTTCTTCGTTTGTTTTCCCAATTCATCCAGTTCCTCATCTACATAAGAGTTGACCTGTCGTTGAATGGTTCTATTATCACTTTCGATTTGCTCTATCACCTGACGAGAACTGGGTGAGAGAGCCAATAGAGTCGCCATACGATGGTGGATGCTCTGGATTTCTGAGTGAAAGTGAGTTAGCTGCTGTTCATATTGTCTTTTTAGAGTCTGAAGACTTTCTTCTTTATCGTCAATCTTGACAATTTCTCTCCAAAGTTTGTAGCGTTTTTCTTCGTTCTTATCTGCCATTTTTAATGTTCCCACCTCTTAGCCTGCTCTACGTCGCGTTTTTCAATCTTATGAGCAATTTCTGGAAACTTATTTGCTTGGGTCAAAACAGCCGAGCTGAAATCACTGACCGCCTGAAGCATTTGATTGCAGGCCTGACGTCCAGCTTCCATCCCAGCAATTTCAGAAGTATACGAAAATTCTACTTGCTGATTTTGCTTCTTGCTCGTGTCATACCCGACCAATTCATTAATAGCTGCCTCTGCTGCTATCGTGCTAGATTTTATCTTTCCACCCATACTTCAAACTCCCTTTATTTATTATATATTGACCATATCATAACACAAAAATAGTACGATTTCAAAACAAACCCTAGGGGCAAGTACGCTCATCTCCTTAGAGTAAACTCTATCGCTCAGTGAATGAGTTTGACAAAGACGGCACTAGTCATTTTGGAAATCCCTTTTCTGATGCCTTATAGTTTGAGTAGTCTTATTAGCAAGGCTTGTTCACCTCTCGTGAGAAACAGAAAAAGACAAGCCCAAGAAAAATTCCTAGGGCTTGTCTTATGTGTCAAAATGAACTACGTTTTAACTGACTCCTACAACTCTGTCCGATTTTCAATTGCTCGTAAGAGTGTGACCTCATCCGCATACTCGATATCTGCCCCCACGGCCAGGCCTCGTGCCAGGCGAGTGACCTTAATACCAGCTGGCTTGAGGAGACGAGAGAGATACATAGAGGTCGCTTCCCCATCTGCCGTCGCATTGGTTGCCACAATCACCTCTGAAACCTCGTTATCCATGAGACGAGTCATGAGACTCTTGAGATTGATATCATCTGGGCTAATGCCATTCATCGGAGAAATGAGTCCATGCAAGACATGATAGAGTCCGTGGTATTCTTGGATGTTTTCCATAGCAGCCACATCGCGACTATCTTCTAGCACTAAGATGGTTGTCTGGTCTCGAGTCGGATCCGTACAGATCGAGCAAGGATCATCATCCGTCAAGCGGCCACAGATGGAACAATAGGTCAATTCCCGCTTAGCAGATAGGAGGTTTTTGGCAAATTCATTGACATCGTCATCGGACATTCCAATGGTATAGAAGGCTAGGCGGGTAGCCGTTTTGATCCCGATACCTGGAAGCTTGGAATAGCTATCAATCAGCTTGGCAATAGGTGTTGGATACAGCATAAGTTCCTTTCTAATTCATTGGATGGTGTTGGTTATAAAGGTTGATAATGTCGCGCGCAATGGAAGGTCCAACACCGTTTGTTAGATTGGTGTTATGAGGAAAGACGACTGCGACCGCAATTTGAGGATTATCCGACGGTGCATAGGCGACGGCATTGGTGTTATTAGCTTTTTGACCGCCATTAACGTAACTTTCGGCAGTACCCGTTTTCCCACTGATGGATACGGCTGCGCCATTTGAAAAGGCACGACCTGTCGTAAGGGCACTCGTTCCATGCGAAACTTGATAGAAACCTTGGTGCAAGATAGCCATATCGGCTTCTGAGATATTGACCTTGTTCATTTCCTTGGCAGCTGTTTCCTGAACTAGACTGCCTAAGCCACCTTGGTCATTGTTGTCATAGATTCCTTCAACGATGTGAGGAGCTAAACGCACACCATTGTTTGCAATGGTTGCGACATACTGGGCTAACTGCATCGGTGTGTAGTTATCAAACTGACCAAAGGAATTATTGATATAGTTCCCCAAATCAAATTCTTTTGGCGTGAATCCTGTGGATTCATCTGGGAGGTCAATCCCTGTTGAAGCTCCGAGTCCGTATTCCCCAAAGGTTGACCGCAATTTGCCCATTGCAGTCTCTAACTGTCCCGTTGCGGCCACCATGTTTGGTGTGTAGGTCTGTCCCATGATTCCTAGAGCAGTTTGAACCATGTAAGCATTAGAAGAGTACTCTAGAGCCTCAACTGCTGTGATCGGAAAAGAGCCATAGGACAAGGTATACCATGAATTGATAGGGGCCGAACCTTGGAAAACAATCGGCTGGTCTGTCAAGGTTTGATTACCTGATAAGACTCCATTTTCCCAACCAGAGCTGATGGTCGCCGCCTTAACAACAGATCCTGGCACAAAGACGTTGGTTATCGTTCCAAGCGAATCTGAACTTAATTTACCGGATTCGACATCATGCTTGACACCTGACATGGCCAAAACTGCACCGGTTTTAGGATTGAGGGCTACAGCGTAGACTCCTTCAGAGTACTTTGCTCCACCATTACCCAACTCTGAGTTGAAGTAGCTCTTGAGTAGGTCGTCCACACCATTCTGGAAAGCTAGGTCAACCGTTAACTTGATGTTGTTTCCTTTGCTTCCTTCTTCGACATTTTCCACACTTTCCATATTTCCGTGTTTGTCGAGGTGGATTTCTTTGACGGAGCGTTTGCCTTGAAGAACATCTTCATATTGCTTTTCAAGATAGGAAGTTCCCACTCGGTCATTGAGAGAATAGCCTTTTTTGAGATAAGCATCAACTTCCTCAGCCGGAAGTCCTGACTTCTCATTTGAAACGCTACCAACGATTGTTGATAAAGATGTATCCAGTACTTTACGATCCCATGAGGTTGAAATGCTGATACCTGGTAATTCCTTGGACGCTGATGCAACGAGAGCAACTTGGGTATCATCTAAGGCATCCGTAGAAATGGTTCCCGTTGCAAAATTTTCAACGGCATTGAGCTGACTAAAGAGATAGATTTCCTTTTTCTGGTCATCTGTATAATTGAGTTGACTCACGTCAATGCTTTCAACCGCATTATTGTAGAGAGTCGCTTCTGATAAACGATTCCCATCTGAATCCAGGCGTTTATCGCTTGGTAAGGATTCGACTGTTTTTTTGTAAATATCCTGGTCCGCCAAGTAGTAGTCTGCAATCTGTCGATCTGTCAGATCAGGGGAGGTTACATTTACATATGTGAGAAGTTTCTTGGCTGTCTCCTTCAATTCAGCTGCTGTCATTTTATTGTTTCGTGTGAAAGAAACAACCTGCTTGACAGTGTTTTCTACCAAGGGTTTCCCTGCCGCATCATAGATCTGTCCACGAGCTGAACTGGTTGTTACCCTTGTTTGGCTGGCTGAGGCCAATTTTGTTTCATAGAAATCTTTATTGAGCACCTGCATGTATAACAATCGACCAATAATGGCCATAAAGAGCAGAATGACAATCGCAAATAATAAATTAAGCCGAATCGGAATCGAATGGCTATTAAATTTTCTCATACAACTAAGACTCTTTTCTAGAAAAATTCCCGATTTCCACCTTTATTTCCCCTAAAATAATAGAGTAAATAGGTAAAGCTCAGTACATTTCATTGTACCATATTTTACGGAGAAACTCTTGGAAAAGTCGAAGCATTTTTTGACTTTTAACTGAAAATGCCTTTTTATTTGGTTATCCTATTTTCTATGATATAATGATAGTAATAGTTAGGAAAGCGTTAGCTTTTAAGACTTTGACTCATAAAAAGGAGCCTCATGAACAAGCCAGATATCGCAACCATAATCGATCTCCATTTTGAAGAATTAACCGAGCTTGAGCAAGAAATCGCTCGCTATTTTTTGCAAACTGAAACGATTCAAGATGATCTCTCTTCTCAGCAAGTTACCCAGAAATTACATATCTCCCAAGCAGCCTTGACCCGCTTTGCCAAAAAGTGTGGTTTTACAGGCTACCGAGAGTTCGTCTTTCAATACCAACATCAGGCTAGTAAACAGGACACTCATTCGCACAAACACAGTCCTTTGACCAAACGTGTTTTGCGAAGCTACAGTATCATGCGAGAACAAACACAGGATTTGATCGACGAAGAACAACTGGAACGCATCGCCCAATTAATCGATGACGCAGAACGAGTTTACTTCTTTGGGACAGGAAGTTCTGGTCTGATTGCCCGTGAGATGAAACTGCGCTTTATGCGATTAGGTGTTGTCTGTGAAGCTTTGACCGATCAGGATGGCTTTGCTTGGACGACCAGTATCATGGATGAAAATTGTTTGGTGCTAGGTTTTTCCCTGTCTGGCACCACCCAATCCGTCCTTGATAGTTTGTTGGATGCTAAGGAAATGGGGGCCAAGACCATTTTATTTACTAGCGCTCCAAACAAAAATAGTCAGGCATATACCGAGACCATTCTTGTAGCAAATCATAGTCAATCTTCTTACATCCAGCGTATTTCCGCTCAGCTCCCTATGCTCATTTTAATAGATTTGATATATGCCTACTTTTTGGAAATCAATCGCGAGAGCAAGGAAAAAATCTTTAATAGTTATTGGGAAAACAAAAAGCTCAATGGCTATCGTAGACAAAAACGCGTTAGAAAATCCTAGTTTGGTTGAACCAAACTAGGATTGTTTTGTTTTAATACTCTTCGAAAATTTCTTCAAACCACATCAACTTCACCTTGCCGTACGTATAGGTAACTGACTTCGTCAGTCTTATCTACAACCTCAAGGCTGTGCTGTGAGCAACCTATGGCTCGCTCCCTACTTTGCTCTTTGATTCTCATTGAGTAAAAAATGATAATAGGCACCCACCATTGTGGTATTTTGGGTATGGGAAATTCTAATCGTAAAATAAAACGAGCTATTCTTCAAAAGTACGTTCTATAAGGTTATAGTTTAATGCAAAGTGTAGCGATGTAGTCATTTCCATAACGTGATAATCGATGTCTTTTATCACACGATTCATAAAAATCAATCATAGCGAGACCATTCTTCAGTTGTCCTCTAATCTGAGTTTCTAAGGTATGGCTAAATTCATATCCATATTCTGGATTTATCGTTATCTTGCCTTCCTCTTCAAGCTCTCTTGAATTAAAAGGGATTGAAAACTGTAACAGTAATTCCTCATCAGGTTTGTCCCATACAGTGTCAGCATCATACATGTAGATCCAAGGATTCATAAATCCGACCATTAACAAACCGCCCTTTTTCAATACGCGAGAGGCTTCTTTATACATGTTTTTTAAATCCTCTATGTATACATTTGAAACTGGATTAAAAATAATATCAAAAGTTTCATTTTCAAATGGAAATGGTTTTGTCATATCACCTTGAACGGTATTGATTTTTAAGCCTTCTCGTTTAGCAACCAACTCATCTCTTTCTAATTGTGATGTAGAAAAATCCATGATGGTGACATCATAACCTTTTGCAGCAAAAACGGGCCCCTGCTGGCCACCACCACAAGCTAACCCTAATATCTTTTTTCCCTTGGCTTTTTCAAACCATTCTATCGGAACTTTTTTCCCAACAGTTAAGGCAACAGAAATTGGATGTTCTCTAACTTCTTCTAATTCTTCATGTGTCAATGGCTCAGTATAGACATTTCTTACACTATTCCATCTATCTTGATTACATTTTATATAATTGTTCATCTGATAATCTCCTCGTAATGTTATACTATTCGATTTAAGCTGGATGTGTTGCCATTACAGTTTTTTCACCGCTACAACTTCTAATTTGTCAAATAATCGTCCATCTCATTATATCATTTTTCTACATTTTCCCATTTACTCAAGCTAAATATCAATTAAATGGATGATAGAATTACTCTCGCCTTGTAGTTCATCATCTCGCCTTAACTTCTCATGCAAGGTGGTTATTTTCTCCTAGTTTCTCACGATTACCTACTTTGGCTCAAATTTTTCAATAAAAAAAGAATTAAGCAAAACAGTTTTCACTCAAGTAGTGATTAAGTGTTTTTCTTAATTCTATAATTCCAAACTTGGATTGTTTTGTCTTGATACTCTTCGAAAATCAAATTCAAACCACGTCAGCTTCACCTTGCCGTACTCAAGTACTGCCTACGGCTAGCTTCCTACTTTGCTCTTTGATTTTCATTGAGTATAAAATGATAATAGGCTCCCAACATCCCTGCTGTATTTTGGTGATGGGCAAATTCTAATCTTGTTTTTTCAGCTAGACTTGGTACCAAGGCCGTCTTCAAGGCTGTGCGGATCTTCGGTTTGAGGATAGCCTCTTGTCCCATGATACCGCCACCGAGAATGACTACTTCTGGATTGGCAACGTAGCAAATATTTGCCAGACCTTTCCCAAGGTAATCTACCATGCGGTCAATGCCAGCCATACAGATCTTGTTTCCTTCGGTAGCTTCCTTGAAAATGCGTCGGCCATTCCACTGATCAACTGGATCGCCATGAGCTGCTGCCACATATTCTACCAAGGCTGTCGTAGAAGCCAAGTCTTGGAAAGCTCCATCCTGCATATGCATATAGCCAACTTCACAGGCTGAATTGCTAAATCCATGGAAGACTTTCCCATCCATAATCAAGCAACCACCGATACCTGTTCCAATGGTCAAGCAAAGAGTGACACTCGCTCCCTTGCCTGAACCAGATTCTGCCTCAGCAAGACCTGCACAGTTGACATCATTTTCAATTTCACAAGGAATCGCAAAGCTCGTCTCGATTTCCTTCTTGAACTGGGTTCCTGCGTAGTTAGGAATTTGAGGACCAGCATAGAAGATTTCACCCTTGTCAGGATCCACCATTCCTGCAGAAGAAATAGCAACACCTGCTACTGGACCTTTTTCTAAATAGCTGGCTACGATATCTTTGGTCTTTTGTAAGATATGGGGACCACCCTTATATGCCTCAGTTGGCATTTCATGCGATTCAACAAGTTGGCCTTCTTGGTCAATCAAACCATATTTGATGTTGGTTCCGCCAATATCAATTGCAACGTAGTGTGTCATAAATACCTCCTTATGGATTAGAGGAAGCGCTCCTTGGTTTCACGAATCAATTGCGCTGCTGCTTCTACAACTGGACGATCTTCTTCGGTTACTGGTGTCAATGGTGAACGAACTGAACCAATGTTCAAACCTTCATTGATTTTCAAAACTTCTTTAATCACACAGTACATATTTCCATGTGCAGCAGTCAATTTACCAATGATTGCATTGATAGCGTATTGCAATTCACGAGCTGTTTCCAAGTCTTTCTCAGCAATCAACTCATTGAGTTTCAAGAAGAGTTCTGGCATAGCACCATATGTACCACCGATACCAGCTTTAGCACCCATGAGGCGTCCACTTAGGAACTGTTCATCTGGACCGTTAAAGACGATGCGATCATCACCACCAAGGCTAACGAATGTTTGAATATCTTGAACTGCCATTGAAGAGTTTTTAACACCGATAACACGAGGGTTCTTCAACATTTCAGTGTAAAGACTTGGAGTCAAAGCAACACCTGCCAATTGAGGAATGTTGTAGATAACATAGTCTGTATTTGGTGCTGCAGCACTAATGTCGTTCCAGTATTTAGCAACTGAATACTCAGGCAAGCGGAAGTAAATTGGTGGGATTGTTGCAATAGCATCTACTCCCAAGCTTTCCGCATGACGAGCAAGTTCCATACTGTCTTTGGTATTGTTGCAAGCTACGTGAGCGATGATAGTCAATTTGCCCTTGGCAACTGCCATGACTTCTTCCAAAATCAACTTGCGATCTGCCACACTTTGGTAGATACATTCACCAGAAGAACCGTTGACATAGAGGCCTTGAACTCCCTTATCAATGAAGTATTGAACCAAGGCACGCGTACGCTCTGGACTGACTTCTCCTTGATCATCATAACATGCGTAGAAGGCTGGAATGACACCTTCGTATTTTTTCAAATCTGACATAGATTTTCTCCTAAGATTTCTTTTTTTCTGCTGAGAGCAGTTCTATTTTTTACAAGTTTAGTATACACCTTGTGAAAACCGCTTTCAATATCTTGTATACACTTAGATTTTAGTTTCTACTTGTATTTTAGAAACTGTAACGATTGAAAGTAGTTTCAGGGACGAGCCATCCTACTGGTATTTGGCGAAAATTTTCTCCATCAATCCTGCTTGGAGAAAGACTAGCAAACCAAAACCAAAGAGGATAAAGGCCGATCCACCCAAAAGGAGAGTGAAGGCGGATAGATAAAGAACCATCACAATGAGAAAGAGAATGGCTAACATGAGGAAGAACCATGGAAAGTTAAAACTTGCCAAGATAAGCCCTTTTTGCAGCACTTCTTTCCAAGGCAAATCATAGCGTGCAGCGATGGGATAACTAGCCAGCATCACCAGAGTGAGGAAGATGAGAATCCCCAAACAAATAGCTTTCACAATCTGGAAAGGCAAAGCTGTCTGTCCCCAGAAAAGATAGAGATCTAGAAAGCTTAATGATACAATGCCCAACTCTAACAGCCCCAACTGAAGCCCCAGTTTCAGATTTTGCTTGAAAGCTCTCAGATAAGTTCTAAATACTGGTACCCGTCTGCTTCTCTTAATCTCAAACATGGTTTCATAGAGGCTGATTTTCGCCACTCCAATCGTCACGATGGGCAAACAAGAGACGACAAAAAGAAGATTGACTGTGACGATATCCAAGACCTTCTCACTGAAACGCATGAGAAAATTATCTGTATCAAATGCTGCCTTGATAAGACTTACTCCTTTTTGTGCCATGTTTGCTCCTCCTGATTCTTTTAATCAATCAAAATTTTAAAGAGATATTTGCGAACCTTTTCTTCCATCCCTGCGTAGCCATTTGGCTGGTGCGGTTCTCCAGGGAAGAAAATCACAAAATTGTGATAACCCAACAAGAGTGGGTAGTTTTCATGACAATGGACAAAGCCAATGTCGCTCGCTTCATCGAATGCTACCGCCTCGTCTTTGATACGTGAACCGTAGCTCGAATATTCATGACCTTCTACCAGCAAATGCAAATCTGCATAGTGTTTATGATGCTCAAATTGATCATTTTCAGCTTGATTGAGGACATTTTCCTGCACAACTAGAAAGACCTTGTCCCCGTCAATCTCATACTTACCGAGTTCGAAAGAATCCTTACGGTGCTGATATAGATAGTCGATAACCTTGTCTAGATTGGGATGGATTCCCTTGTAAAAGGCGATGTTTTTCAAATCGTCAAAAATCATACTGTTTCCTTCGTTTCTGATAGTTACTATTTTTCAGTTTCGAATTATCCTTTCTCTATTTCCCTGTAATAGTGCGGACGGAAGCAAATTCCTTCGGTATTTCATTCCTAATTTTTGAGCCTGTTGCTCTTTCATCGTCAGTCTCAAAAATTCCGTCTAAGATAAGCGTAAGATTCTTATCTTAGATACCACTAAAGCGGGAAATAGCTACCATAAAACGAACCTATTCTAACAAGTATCTTGAAAAGAGTTCATTCTTAAGTTTATAAGTGTCTGACAAAACTTCACGAAGTAACTGTATACTTTCCATTTTGTAGACACTTATAACTCTGTATTCTCTTATACTCAATGAAAATCGAAGAACAAACTAGGAAGCTAACCGCAGACAATACTCAAGTATGGCATGATGAGGTTGGCGTAGTTTGAATTTGATTTTCGCAGAATCTTATCCTTTAACAGCTCCCATAGTAATCCCTTGAGTGAAGGATTTTTGGAAGACTAGGAAGACGGTTACGATTGGCACTGCTGCAAGAGCTGCACCTGCCATGATCAAACCATAGTTGGTTGCCATTTCGGCCTGCATGGTCGCAACCCCGAGTGAGATGGTCAAGTTTTGACGTGAAGTCAACATAACCAACTGCATAAAGTAGTCGTTCCAAGTATTGATGAAGGTAAAGATCGCAAGAGCTGCAAATCCTGGCTTCACAATAGGGAAGGCTACGCTCCAGAAAGTACGAATTTCACCACAACCGTCGATTTTAGCTGATTCAAGCAATTCTGTTGGGATGTTTTCACTGAACTGTTTCATGAGGAAGACCCCGAATGGCCATCCGATCAAAGGCAAGATAACTGCCCAGAGAGTATCGTGAATTCCCATGAAGTTGACGATACGTACCAATGGTACAAGGACAACTTGTTTTGGAAGAGCCATGGCAGCGATAAAGACTGCAAAGAGGATGCGTTGACCATAGAAACGTTTTTTAGCCAAGACATAACCTGCTAGAGAAGAGGTTGCACACACTAGGAACATGGTTACCAGTGAGATAAATACAGAGTTCCACATCCACTGCATAGCAGGGTTTTGCACCATGAGTTGTTGGAAGTTCTCCATGGTTGGCATTTTAGGGAACCACTGTGGCGGAATCATAATGGTATCAGGCTGTGATTTGAAGGCACCTGTCAAGATCCAGTAGAATGGAAAGATGAACAGTACGGTCAACAAGAGCAAGATAATCGTTGAAATAACAGTGAAAGCTGTTAAAGGTTTCTTTTGTGTAGGTTGCATAACTGTCTCCTTTCTTTAGTATTCTACGTCGTTTCCGAGGATCTTGAATTGAGCAAAGCTGACAATGGCAATCATCACCGCCAAGAAGACACCGATAGTATTTGCATAGCCATATTCTGTCAATTGGAAAGCTTTTTCGTAAAGGTAGTACATCAGTGTACTTGTTGAGTAGTTTGGACCACCAGATGTCAAGAGCTGAATCAAAGCGAAACACTGGAATGAGTTGATGGTCGTAATGATTGCGATGTAAAGAGTTGTTGGAAGAAGGCTAGGCCATTTGATCTTCCAGAAGACTTGAAACTCAGTCGCACCGTCAACACGCGCCGCTTCAACAAGTGAGTTGTCAATATTTCCCATAGCAGCGATATAAAGGATAATCGGTTGACCAACAGATGTTGTCAAAAGGATAATCATAATCGCTAGCAAAGCCCAGTTTTTGTCACCCAACCAAGAAATGTTTTGGCTGATAATATGACTTGACTTAAGGACAAAGTTCAAAATCCCTGATAGTGGGTCATAAATCCATTTCCATACAACCGTTACGGCAACACTACCTGTAACTACAGGAAGGAAGAAGACGAAACGATAGAAAGAACGGGCAATGGCGTTTTGATGATAGGTTTGAGATGCTACAAAGAGCGAGAAGAGAACCACAATCGGAACAGATCCAATAACCAGGATAACGGTATTGATCAAAGACTTCACAAAGACAGGGTCTTTAAACATACGAATGTAGTTGTCCAAGCCCACAAACTCAAATTTAGTCATGGAGTAGTTAAAGAAACTTGTAATGAATCCCATAATCATAGGAGCCAAGACAAAGATCACAAAGAAGAATAACACTGGTGCTAGGAAAGCGTAGGAAATCACTGTTTCCCGCATACGAATTTTATTGACTTTCACAGTCGGCACCTCTCTTTCAAATAGAATAGTTTTTGATTTTCTTGAACTGTTTTAAAACCAAAATGAAATTTTTTAAGATTCGCTTATGTAAGAACTTCATTTTAATTTCGTGACAGTTCCTACCATTTCAAACAAAAGTCCCCCTTTTCTTACACCATAGTGCACAGGGAAAAGGGGGGAATCAATCTGACTTAGTGCTTATTGTTTTGTAGCTTTTTTGATTGTTTCGTTAGCTTTTTCAGTGAAGGCTTTCAAAGCATCCGCTGGTTTTTCGTCACCATTTGATACAGATTGCAACATTGGGAACCAAAGTGTTCTCATTTCAGCAAATCCGTTGATAGTGTTGTAGTATGGTGAGTAGTATTTAGTCCAGCCACTGATTGTTTCCATACGTTTGTCTTCATAAAGTTTGCCAAATGAAGTACGAACTGGGAAGGCACCTGTACGAACTACGTCTTTAGGACCCCATTCTTTGTCATCTGCGATGAATTGAACGAATTTCTTAGCAGCTGCGATTTTCTTATCGTCTTTGTTGTTGAATACTGCAAATCCGTTTACAAGGTATTCAAGAGATGGTTTACCAGAGTCTGATGGGAATGGTACTTCTACCACGTCTACCTTACTTGCTTCCAAGAGTTTCGCTTGGATACCGTTTTGAGCTGGTGCCCAAAGGA
Source organism: Streptococcus oralis SK610 (assembly GCF_000257455.1). GTDB lineage: Bacteria > Bacillota > Bacilli > Lactobacillales > Streptococcaceae > Streptococcus > Streptococcus oralis_CB. The sequence goes on along the minus strand of NZ_AJKQ01000003.1, from coordinate 101,193 downwards.
TTGTGTATGATGTTTGACCGTTCGCAAAGTTTTGGATGTCTGCCCCACCGTCAAATTGTGAACCATTGTTCAATAGACCATCCTTGATCCAGCTAGCAGCTTTTTCAAGACCTTTGACGAATTTAGGATCGTCTGTTGTATATTTGGTTACGTCTTTGTCTGTTACAGAACCGCCATAAAGGTTTGCGATGAAGGCACGTGTTCCTTGGTCTCCCCCTTGACCAGAACTGAACAATGAACCTGGTGTATAGCCTTTATCTTTAAGCGCTTTCAAAACTTTTTCAAAGTCATCAGTTGTCCAACCTTCTTTTACAAGGTTTGCAACTCCAGCATCTTCCAACATTTTCTTGTTCATAGCCATGTAGAATGGAGCTGAACTGATTGGATACATATAAGCTTTGTCGCCAGCCTTACTTGCTTGCACGATGTTTTCGTTGTTGACATCTTTGACGAATTCGTCTGTGAAGAGGTCGTTCAACTCAGCCAATTTACCATTTTTACCGTATTGGATGATACGTCCTGGTGCATCAAAGAGTACGTCTGGCGCTGTCCCTGCTTCGATGGCTGTTGTGATCTTTTCAGGACCTGACTTGAAGTCGATGGTTTCCAATTTCACTTTTACATCTGGATTTGCTTTTTCAAAAGCTTCGATGATTGATTTTTCATAAGTTCCAACACCGTCACCCGTTTTTTCTTGTGTGAAGACTGGGAATGCCCACCAAGTGATTTCTGTTTTTCCGCTATCGCTACTAGAACTTCCAGCATCTTTACTTCCACCAGAGTTACCACAAGCAGCAAGGCCAAGAATCGCAGCACCCGCAAGTACTGTACAAGCTAGTTTTCTAAATTTCATTTGTATTCTCCTAATTGATAAGCGTATCCATATTGGATAATGAGTTCTTTATATTTGTATACGTTTTCATTTTATCCGACGCATCGACCACTCTCCTCTTTTTTGAGATTGTGTTATTTAAGACCGGCAACAAAGCGTTCCGTAATCTCTTTTGGTCTAGTAATCGCACCACCAACAACGATGCCTCGCACCCCATATTCAAGGATTTGTTTGGCTTGTTCTGGTGTATGAATCTTCCCTTCAGCGATGACATCCACGCCGGCATCGCAGAGTTTTTTGATCAGTTCAAAGTCTGGACCATCTACCTTAGGACTATAAGAGGTATAACCTGATAGGGTTGTTCCAACAAAATCAATCCCTGCTTCGACCGCTGCTATTCCCTCTTCAAAGGTACTGGTATCAGCCATTAAGAGTTGATGCGGATACTTTTCTTTGACTTGTCGAATAAAGTCTTGGATTTCCAAACCGTCGTAACGTTCACGTTTGGTACAATCCAGAGCAATGACCTCAATGTCTAGTTCAGCCAGTTCATCAACTTCTCTCATCGTAGCTGTAATGAAAGGCTCCTGTGGCGGATAGTCACGTTTGATAATCCCGATAATCGGGAGTTTCGTAACCTCCTTAATCTCCTTGATATCGCGAACACTGTTTGCTCGGATACCGACTGCTCCACCTTGCTCAGCCGCTTTGACTAGCAAGGGAATGACTCCTCCCGCTTCTGTATAAAGCGGTTCGTGAGGAAGTGCCTGGCAAGAGACAATGATTCCATCTTTGATTTGTTCAATCAAGGCTTCTTTGCTAATCTGTGGCATCCTCTTTCCTCCCTTTCTTGTTCTTATGGGCTTATTATATATCATTTGTTAAGCGCTTTCAATAGCTTATAGTAGAATAGATTTCAGTTTCAAAACTATTTTATAGAACAGACTATCCTGAAAGTAGTTTCAGACTTCTTATGATTTCGAATCAAGCTGAATTTAATAAAGAAAGATAGCAGGCTTGAGAACCTGCTACCTCTTCCGAGACCTACTCAAATAGCTTTTACTTATTATTCTTTTCTCTTCTTGCCAAATGCAAACAAGGATAAAAGAACACCTGCAAGACCAAGGGAAAGCAGTGAGCTTGTTTCCTTGCTTCCCGTATTCGGAAGTTCATCTTGTTTAGCTGCTGGCGCTTGATAGGTCACATCTTGTCCTAGAGATAGTTTGTCATTTGCAGCCGTTAAGACTGGTTTGATCTCTCCCTTATACTCTGGAAGTTCATGAACTGCCGCCTCAGCACCATTGACGCCACCCTTATACTCTGGCAGGTCATTTGAAGCTGCCAAGACAAAGTTAGCACCTCCTCTATATTCAGGAAGCTCGTTTGAGGCTGCTAGAACCGCGTTAACGCCACCTTTAAACTCTGGAAGTTCATGGACTGCTGCCTCAACAGCGTTGATCCCACCTGTAAATTCAGGCTTTTCAACCGTTGGCGCTGGTTCTTCTCCTACTGTTGATAATGGACCGGTGTACTCTGGCATCTCTGCCACTGGGGCTTCCTCAGCATTGACTCCACCAGTGAATTCGTTTTTTTCTACTGTTGGAGCTGGTTCTTCTCCTACTGTTGCCAATGGTCCAGTGTACTCTGGTATCTCTGCCACTGGGGCTTCCTCAGCATTAACACCACCTGTGAACTCCGGCACCTCATGGATAGCAGCTTCACTGCCATTAATACCATCGCTTAGTTTAGAGCCAGCTAAAGAAACTGGTAAATTGTGCATGCTTTCAATTGCACCCTCAGCTAGACCTGTAATTCTTTGACCCATATCCTCTGGATCTATTGTGAATAGGAGAGTTTTTGTATCGTACTGGGTCATAAAGGTTGCTGTCTTGCCATTTGCCAATTGAAGGGTCGGAGCCTTGTTGACCAATACTTCCGAATCGAACTCCATGGCAATAATACCTGGCCATTTTTGGATAGCATATTTTACTTTTGCTTCTTTAGGAGAAATTCTGTCTTTGCTTAAGAAATCCCAGTTGAATTTCTTATAGGATAAAGTATAATCGTTTTGATTGCCATCCGCATGCTCATAAAGCAAACCATATTCGCCATTTCCGAGTTCTTGGAGTGAGTTGTACGCAAACTTACCACTTTGTATAGGATTGTGTTTTAGCCACGTCAACTCACCATTCGCCTCAACACGAGCCAGGTGAACTAAACCATTGTTTCGTCCAGGGCCACCAGCATTGCTGAGTAGAATGTATTCCTTTCCTTCATGCATGGTGTGAATAGCGGACATTTGAACATAAACGTCTTTTACTTGATGATATCGTTTGATTTCCTTATCCCACGTTGCTCCCCCATCATGACTGGTCGCAACCTGAAGATCACCAGTCAACCCACGCATAAAGAGCTTGAGATCCCCATTATTCAACTGAACAACAGTCGACTCCGTATTTTGGGCACCTGGATTATTCATAGTTGAAGAATGAATGGTTTGGTTGCCTACTGGGCGGTTATCATTAACTGCTTCCCCTGCTTGCCATGTTTCACCATGATCATCTGAATAAATTACACGAGATGATTGTGAACCATTTAGGTAGGAAACGTTGTTTGTTGTATAAACTGGAATCACCAGTCTTCCCTTATGAGGTCCTGTACGTAAGGCAATCCCAGTACCAGGTCCAGTTCCTAGGAAGTGCATCCAATCTTTCCGAATCCCATGAGTAATATCTTTTGGTGCAGACCAAGTCTTCCCATCGTCATCACTGTAGGACATCCATAGGTAGTTGGTATTGGAAACTCTAAAAATATTCTTCTCACTATACTCAAAATAAATATTCCCGATTAGTTCGTTCCCTTTATACAAATCTCCCTTATCGCTATAGGCTGGTTTTTTAGGGTCAACGACAACACGATAATCTGTCTTTCTATTTTGAGGATCGAAAACCTCTCCGTTTTCTCGAATCGTATAGCGACCTGATTCTCCTTGCTTATATAAAACTTGATAAACTTTATCTCCCACTTGTTCATAAGCTTTCGGAGCTTGCCCCGGCAATGAAAATACTGCCTTACTCTCAAGGAACATGTCATAAATTGCAAAAATTCTCTTTGTTTCAGGGTCTTGTACCAAGGCCATATCAATATTGACTGGAGATGGCCAATCTGCATGTTTAGCGTGCTCATTGTCACGAGGATTTGAGATTACAATTCTATCTCCCCATGTTTTTCCATTATCTGAGCTGCGACGAACAACCATCCCAATATCTCCCCAGTCAGAATGGTGCAAACGTCTTTCATCCGTTCCAGCAATCAGCGTTCCTTTATCTGTCTTGAGAAGAGCTGGGATACGATAACTCTTGATACCATCTTTATTTGGTTGATTGTTCCTACCACCTTCAAAGACATTTTCTTTCTCAGTGACTTTTGCACCCTCAGGAAGTTTCTGTTCCAATTCACCTCTTTCAAATAGTTGACTCCGTGTTTGAACTTCATCTGGGCTTAAAGCACGATCATAAACGGTTAGGTTTCGAACTTGTAGATTTGATCCCCAAACTGTTTTATTGCCCCGTTTGGTTGCTCCAAGTTGAGCTTGATTAACATCTGGCATATCTTTGATGAAGTTACCAGATTTGAGACTTGTTCGAGATAAGACACCGTTCACATAGAGACGAACTCGACCATGAGGTAACTCCGCTGTCGGTTGTTCGACAGTAAAGGTCACGGAATTCCATTGTCCAGGGCGAACTTTCAGAGGAGCATCTGTATACTTATCATAGAACTGCTCTCCGTTAGCGCCACGCCCTTCAATAAGAGCTGTATTATCAAGGACCGACATAGTAAAGTACTCATTTTCCTTGGTGTCACTGGATACAGAGAAGAGATTGTAAAAGCGTGGAGCTGATGCATCTGGTTTGAACTCCATGTGAACTGTAGCATTTTTTAGTTGCTTTAGTTTATTTAGTTCACTTGATAAATCAACTCTCTGACCATTTGTTGCATTGGTTTCAACATCTTCTTTTTCAAGGACAGGATTAGCATTTTTTAAATCTCTTGAGTAATAGTCACGAGGAATAGCCCCCTGATCCTCTGATTCCTCTTCCTTATTTGTTTCTTCTGCAGGGGTTCCCGTAGAGGATGGAGTTTCTGATTCTGCACTCTCATTTTTTTTCAAATGATCTTGGTCCACCACAACGCCGTTGTCTTGAGCTGCTGCCAATTTGCCAGCCAAATCTTTATCCAAATGAGCAAGATCTCCCGAGGACGCTTCTTTTGGCAATTCTGATAAACCTTGACCAGGTTCGACAGTTTCTGTATTGGCTCCTGCTGCATTGGCTTGCTCTTGAGCTAAGACTGGATTTGCTCCAAATACCACTGTACCAATCACTACCGATGCTGCACCGACTGCAAATTTTCGAATTCCGTATCGCTGTTTCCGATTTAAAGATTTGTAATTCATGTTTGTCCTTTCATTTTTCATAAAATAAAGCGCTTTCTTTTTCTTTAAAAATTTTTATTGTCTCTCAAGAGACAAGTTTTACAAGAAAGTATCCAACTTAATGAGAGCTCCCAATCCTCTCCCATTTTCTGCTGAGCCCGAGTTTTTAACCACCCGGCAGCCTTTTTCCTCCTTTCACAAGTGACTTTTCCTTTATTATACAATAAAGTCTTATATTTATATCTGTGTTCCCACAGAATAGATTTTACTTTTAAGAATATTTTAATATTTTAAATTTTCTAAAAGTACTTTCAGGTTTTGGACATAAAAAAGAGAGCTTCTGGGCTCTCTCATTCATTATCTTACGTACTTAAAAGGAATTTCACTACCACAGAGCCAGTTATAAACCTGATCATTGACAAAAACATTCATGGCTTCGTGAGCATACTCAGGCATGATGCGATAGGCCTTTTCGCAGGTCAGACGGTTATAAATTGCAAACTGGGTAATAGGATAGCAAACATCGTCGTCCAAGCCCGTAATCATCTTGACCTCACCTTGAATGCGATGGGCAAGATTTTTCACATCGATATAGGCAAGGGTTGCCATGATTTCCTCCTCTGTTTCATGGAAGGGATCGTGAAACTTGAAATAACGGAAGAGTTCATCATAGGCTTCACTGGTATTGCCAATCTCAAGCACTCGTCTAAAGTCTGACAAGAAAGGATAGATGGCAACTGTTTTCTGAATCCGAGGATTGAGCGCTGCTGCAACCAGAGCTAAAGCACCGCCTTGTGAGGCACCATAGCTAGAAAGTCTTTTCTCATCCACCTGAGATAGACTAGCAACAATTTCAACCAACTGGTAAATATCCAGATAAACATCCTTATAAAAGAGATGTTCACGACCCTCAACAGCACCACGGATGATATGCCCTTTCACCGTATTTCCTAGTGAAGAGCGCGAGCCGTCTTGCGAATAGCCCGACTGGCCTCGGACATCCATGGAAACAACACCGTAACCAGCCACAGTGAAGGCCAGCATGTCGGCCCAGTCCCAGCCACGTCCCATATAACCATGGAAATGGAAAATTAACGGAACTTTACCCTCAGTCTTTGGAAGAACGACACGTGCATAAACCTTGCCTTCATTGGTTCCTTCAAAAGTGAGCTCATAGCACTTGACTTGGGGAATATGGAAATCTCTTTCCTCCAACTGGTAGGTTGGAAGAGATGAAACCTTTTTGACTTCTTCATCCCAGAAAGCATCAAAGTCTTCTGGAACCTCATCCCGTCCTAGATAGGTCTTGATTTCTTCTAACAAAGCTGGATTTTTCATAGCATGCTCCTTTTATTTTGTAATCGCTATCACAACTCTAGCATATCTAGGAAAGCAATGCAAGAAAGAATGCTAAATAGAAAGTGATTTTAGATTCTCTAACTTCAAACAGAGCATCTGAAAGTAGTTTTAAAAATAAAAAGAGCGTTTCCGCTCTCTATTTATCAATAGGTGCTAGCTCCTTTCTCTAGTTTGACGGTTTGGAATTTCTTTTGGTAGGTTACTTTAATAGTCATGTGAGAGTCCTCGTTTCTTTTTGATGACTCTAGTATAAGATCCAAACCTAAAAGCTAGCTTATAGATTTCTTAGAAAAGGCTTAATCCAGATGTTCTCTCTTTTCTAGGTGGAGAGCAATCATCCGCCACTCCGGATCATCTCGCCATCCTTCTATTGAACTAATGTAGCTGGCAACCTTCCTGGCTTCTTCTAAAATTGGAAAATCTTCGATAATATCAGCCACTTGAAACTCTGGCAGACCTGACTGTCTGGTTCCAAAAATCTCACCAGATCCGCGCATTTTCAAATCCTCCTCCGCAAGGACAAATCCGTTGGTGGTTTCTGTCATGATGCGCATGCGGTCCTTCCCTGACTCGGTCTTGGGATTGGCAACGAGAACCGCATAGGACTGCTTGTCTCCCCGACCCACACGACCTCTGAGCTGATGGAGTTGACTGAGACCGAACCGATCGGCATCCATGATAATCATGACGGTCGCATTGGGGACATTGACTCCAACCTCGATAACCGTCGTAGAAACCAGAATATCCGTTTTTCTCTCTTTGAACTCCTGCATAATCTGGTCTTTTTCATCACTCTTCATTTTACCATGTAGAAGAGCAACCTCTGCCTTTCCTGCAAAATGAGCTGTCAACTCCTCAGATAAGGCAATGGCATTTTTCAGATCCAGAGCTTCAGATTCTTCAATCAAGGGAGAGATGACGTAGGCTTGAGAACCTTTTTGGATCTCCCCCTCTAACCAAGTCAAGACCTGAGGCAGCTGCTCATGCTTAATCCAACGCGTCACAATAGGTTTCCGTCCTGCTGGCATCTGGTCGATAATGGAAACATCCATATCGCCAAATGCTGTGATAGCAAGCGTCCGTGGAATGGGAGTCGCCGTCATCATGAGGACATCTGGATTGTCTCCTTTTTCCCGTAAAATCCGCCTTTGCCCCACGCCAAAACGGTGCTGCTCATCGATGATAATCAAACCAAGACGAGCATAATCCACCCCATCTTGTATCAAAGCATGGGTTCCGATAATCAAATCGGCCTCACCCTTGGCAATTGTTTCTAAGACTTCTCTTTTTTCTGCAACTTTTAAGGAACCTGTCAAGAGGGCGAGTTTCAAGTCTGGAAAAAGGTTCTGCAAACTCTCAAAGTGTTGCTCTGCTAGGATTTCTGTCGGTACCATGAGAGCAGCCTGGTAGCCAGCCGTCACCGCCGCAAACATGGCCAAGCCAGCAACCACCGTCTTTCCGCTCCCTACATCTCCTTGCAGGAGACGATTCATGTGGTGGTCCGACTTCATGTCGGTCAAAATTTCCTGCAAACTCTTTTCCTGAGCTTGGGTCAGGGCGAAAGGCAGATTTTCTTTAACGGCTGTCACTTTTTCCTGGGACCAATTCAGAACCAGACCGCTTCCCTGAACTCTATTTTCAGACTTGAGCGTCTGCAACTGCATTTGGAAATAAAAGAGTTCCTCAAACTTGATACGGCGAAGGGCCTGCTTGTATTCTGCTAAATCCTTAGGAAAATGCATAGCGCGAACAGCCTGGCAACGGGACATGAGTTTGTATTTATCCAGCAAAGACTGGGGAAGATTTTCCTCTATCAAGAGGTCCAACCCCTGATCAAAGGCTGTCTTAATGACCTTGACCAGACTGGCCTGACTGATTCCCTGAGCCAGACGATAAACAGGTTGGAGGTCATCTTCCACCTGAGCCAGAACCTTCATCCCAGTCAGACTGGCCTTGGCACGGTCCCATTTCCCAAAGACAGCCAGGGTTGCACCCAGCTCTATCTTATCAGCCAGATAGGGTTGGTTAAAAAAATTCACCGCAAAAACGACTTCTCCCTGCTTGAGGCTAAAGCGCAGACGATTGCGCTTAAAACCATAATACTGGACACTGGCAGGAGTCACTACCTGACCAGACAGAACCGCCTTTTCCCCATCTTCCAGATCTAGCACCTGCTTGGTCTTAAAGTCTTCATAACGGAAAGGAAAGTAGAGCAAGAGGTCTTGCAAGTTTTCAATTCCTAGTTTGGCATATTTCTCTGCTGACTTTGGCCCCACGCCAGGTAAGACATGCAAGGGTTGATGTAGATTCATGCTCCACTCCTTTCTTTTTTAATAATATTCTCTCGGAATACGGTCACTGAGGAGACAAACCACCTCATAGTTAATAGTTCCACGATAGGTCGCTACCTGAGTGGCTGTGATTTCCTTGCCACCGTTTGTGCCGATCAGGGTTACTTTTGTTCCTAGCGGGTAAACCTTAGGCAGACGAATGGTAATTTGGTCCATAGATACTCGTCCGACGATTGGGCAAGCTTGACCATCTACCAAGACAGAGAAATTCTGCATGTCTCGTGTCCAACCATCCGCATAACCGATTGGCACCGTCGCAATGACTTGCTCACTATCCGCCTGATAGGTTGCTCCATAGCCCATGTAAGCTCCAGCTGAAACTGTCTTGACATGAACCAAGGCAGACTCCAAACTCAAGGCTGGAGTCAAATCATAGGGTAAGTCCAAGACCTCTCCACTTGGATTGAGACCATACATGGCATCTCCCATACGGACTGCATTGAAAATAGTCTCTGCATGCCAGAGGGTCGTTGCCGAGTTACTGGCATGAACCAGTTCTGGAACTTCCTTCATACTTGCCAAAATAGCTTTAAAGCATTCTAACTGGGCATTAAAATAGGCATCTGATTCTTCATCTGCAGTAGCAAAGTGGGTAAAAATCCCCTCAACGCGAGCACCGTGTTGTTGGAGCAAGGCTTGAGCCTGATCAGCCTCACTGGAATCTCGGAAACCAATCCGTCCCATCCCTGAGTCAATCTTGAGGTGAACCGTTAGGCCAGATAAATCTGTCTCCCTAGCTAAGAGTGCTTGAATCCACTCCAATCCTGCCACTGTCAAAGTGATGTCATATTCTTTAGCTAGGGAAACAGCTTCTATCTCAGAAACTCCTAAGATGAGGATTTTCTTGCTGAGTCCAGCCTGACGAAGTTCGATGGCTTCATCAATATTGGAAACACAAAATCCATCAACATCATCCTGAATCGCCATCGCAACGGCAACAGCCCCATGACCATAGGCATTGGCCTTGACCACTGCCCATTTGAGCGTTCCTTCAGGGATATGAGCTCCCATTCGCTGAATATTTTGTCGAATAGCTCCCAGATGAATCAGAGCCTTGGTTGGTCTATGTGGACTAGCTTTCATGATTTTCCTCCAAAATAACACTGGCTGTCACAAACTGATCTGTATGGCTGATAGATAGCCAAATTTTCCCTAAAAATGGTGCCTGACTAAAATAGGGAGCCCCGCGTTCATTGTTCAAAACTTCCAAATCCTGAAAGGTCAGTTTGCCAATTCCTGTTCCCATAGCCTTGGAAAAGGCCTCCTTAGCCGACCAGCGGCCTGCCAAGTATTCAATCTGTCTGCGCCCTTTGAGACTGGCAAAACGCTCCATTTCTTTAGGGGTCAGCACGCGCTTGGCAAAGCCCTCACGTCGTGTAACTGCGTTTTCTATCGAAGCCAATTCTTCGATGTCAATTCCGTGTCCAACTATCATACTCATAAAAGGAGCTGAGATTCCCCCAACTCCATCCTTTTCACTTATTTTGTTAAGGTAGTATAAATTTCTTCTACCAAGGCTACTGTATTTTCCCAACCTAGACAAGGGTCAGTTATGGAGCAACCAAAGACCTCTGGTTGGTTTTGACGACCATCTGCTAGGTAAGATTCGATCATAAAGCCTCGAACCGTCTTTTTGATTTTCTCATTCCAGTCACGATTCAGCAAGGCTTGACGAACAATGCGAATTTGTTCCATATACTGCTTGCCAGAATTGTCATGATTGGTATCGATGATAATGAAGGGATTTTCAAGTCCCATAGTCTCATAGCGATTGATGGCATTTAAGAGTGTTTCATAGTAGAAATTGGGTTCATTTTTACCATATTCGTTCATGGCACCACGAAGGATAACGTGGGCCAAAGGATTTCCTGAAGTTTCCACTTCTTGGCCATGGTAAAGGAAGGTTTGCTTGTTTTGAGCCGCATAGATGGCATTAAACATGACCCCAAGGTTCCCAGATGTTGGATTTTTCATCCCAACCGGAGCATCAATCCCAGAGGCTACAAAGCGGTGTTCTTGGTCCTCCACTGAACGAGCCCCTACAGCATGGTAGCTGACCAGATCATCAACCAAAACGAGATTTGACGGATAAAGCATCTCATCAGCTGTCGTCAATCCAGTTTCGGTAATCACTCGGTAGTGCAGCTGACGAACAGCCTGCAAACCATTGATGAGACTAGGCGCTTCGCTGGTATTTGGTTGATGAATCATGCCTTTATAGCCATCTCCATTAGTACGAGGTTTAGCCGTATAGACACGCATCACGATAAAGATTTTATCCGCAACTTTTTTCTGCAAGTCGGCTAAGCGACGAGCATATTCGAGTACTGCTTCTTCATTGTCTGAAGAGCACGGCCCCATCACCAAAAGGATTCGGTCGTCCTCACCCGAGATGATGGCTGCTAACTCTCTATCGCGGGCTTCTTTTTTTCGCAAGGCTTCAGGTGACAACTGGGTCGCAGCCTTGATTGCTTCAATATCAATTTCTTGACCTTTTTCGATAAATGCCATCTTACTCTCCTAGCGTTTGGTAAATTTCACGAACAAGTGCTTCTGTGTTGTCCCATCCGAGACACGGATCTGTAATGGACTTACCAAAAACTTCTGGCTCATTTTGACGTCCATCTTCTAGATAGGACTCAATCATAAAACCACGAACATATTTTTTGATTTTCTCATTCCAGTCACGGTTAATCAAGGTCTGACGAACGATACGGATTTGATCCATGTATTGCTTGCCTGAATTGTCATGATTGGTATCGATGATGATAAAGGGATTTTCCAAGCCCCTCTTTTCATACTGATCAATGGTATCCATCAAATTGTCATAGTAGTAGTTAGGAATATTTTTCCCGTATTCATTCAAGGCACCGCGAAGAATGGCGTGGGACAATGGATTCCCTGTTGTTTCCACCTCTTTACCGAGGAAAAGGAAACTCTGTTTATTTTGCGCTGCGTAAATCCCGTTAAACATAACATTGAGATTTCCAGATGTTGGATTTTTAAATCCTGTTGAAAAATCTGCCCCACTCGCTACAAAACGGTGCTGTTGATCCTCTACAGAACGAGCTCCAACAGCCATATAAGAAATCAAATCATCCACCAGCGGAAGATTTTCAGGATAAAGCATCTCATCAGCTGTTGTCATTCCCGTCTCGGTAATCACACGGTAGTGCAGCTGGCGAACAGCCTTGATCCCATTGATCAAGCTAGGAGCTTCTGTCGCATTTGGTTGATGAATCAAGCCCTTATAGCCATCTCCATTGGTACGAGGTTTAGCTGTATAGACACGCATGACCATAAAAATACGGTCTTTGACCTCTTCTTGCAAAGCAGATAGACGCTTGGCATACTCGAGAACCGCCTCTTCGTTATCAGATGAACATGGTCCAATCACCAAGAGAATACGCTGGTCTTCCCCACGGATGATGGCTTCCAATTCCTGATCACGTTGATTTTTTCTCGCAAGAGCCGCTCCCTCCAATTTAGATAAGGCGCGAACTTCTTCAATGTTAATTTTAGGACTTTTAGCTTTAAATACCATGATTCATCTCCTTATAAAGCAAACGGACACCAAGCAAAAAATGATTTTTACCAGGTATCCGCCTGTATCTTATCTCATATTATTGTCTCTTACCATGACAGTTCTTGAATTTCTTACCTGATCCACATGGGCATTGGTCGTTTCGTCCGATTTGGCTCAAGTCCAAATCTTCAGGAAGGCTTGCCTGCTGCGCTGCGATATTACGAGTCGCAGTTGTACTGATATTGTGTTCAGTTTGCGGACGTTCTTGTTCATGGATTTGTGCTTTCATCATCAAGCGGGTCACATCGAATTCAATCGATCCAATCATGTCGTTAAACATGCGGAAACCTTCTGCTTGATATTCTACAACAGGGTTGTTTTGGGCATATCCACGAAGACCAACAGCATTTCGCAACTGATCAAGAGCATCGATATGGTCTGTCCACTTGTTGTCTACAACACGTAGAATCAAGACTTTTTGGAATTCTTTCACTGCATCTTCGTCACGAAGCTTAGCAACTTGGCTGTCATAGACTTTCAAGGCACGTTGGAATAGTTCATCTTTGATAGCTTGGTCTGACAAACCTGCAAGGTCTGAACGGCTAATTGAATCTTCTGGAAGCAAGTTATACTTAGCAAAGTTCAAGATTGCTTCCAATTTTTCATCTTCTTTCGAACGAGCATGTGCATCCACGATACGTCCAATGGTACGACGGATCATAGCATGGATCTCTGGTGCCAAGTCACGGTCTGCTGTAATGACATCATAACGTTGCGCATAGATGATCTCACGTTGTTCACGCATAACGTCATCGTATTGAAGGACTTGTTTACGAGTGTCGTAGTTGTTTCCTTCGACACGTTTTTGAGCTGCTTCAACTTGACGCGTCAACATGCGAGATTCGATGGCTTCGTCTGACATGTTGAGTCGTTCAAAGACACCTTTCAAACGTTCAGAACCGAAACGTTTCATCAAATCATCTTCAAGAGACAAGTAGAATTGTGACTCACCTGGGTCTCCTTGACGTCCTGAACGTCCACGAAGCTGATTATCAATACGGCGACTTTCGTGACGTTCTGTACCAATGACGCAAAGTCCACCAAGTTCACGAACCCCTTCACCAAGCTTAATGTCGGTACCACGACCGGCCATGTTGGTTGCAATAGTAACCGCACCACGTTGACCAGCGTTCATGATAATTTGAGCTTCTCTATAGTGGTTCTTCGCATTCAAGACTTCGTGAGGAACGCCTGCAGCTACCAATTTCTTAGAAAGGAAATCACTTGTTTCAACGGCAACTGTACCTACCAAGACAGGTTGACCTTTTTGGTAACGCGCCTTCACATCCTCAATAACAGCCTTAAATTTCGCATCAAGACTTGCATAGAGAAGGTCTGAGTGGTCGATACGTTGAATTGGACGGTTGGTTGGGATTGGGATAACACGAATGTTGTAGATTTCGCGGAATTCTTCTTCTTCTGTTTTACCAGTACCTGTCATACCTGCCAATTTCTTATACATACGGAAAAGGTTTTGGTAGGTAATAGAAGCTGAAGTCTTGGTCTCGTCTTGGATTGGCACACCTTCTTTTGCTTCAATCGCTTGGTGCAAACCATCAGAGTAACGACGACCTTCCATGGTACGACCTGTAAATTGGTCGACAATCAAGATTTCCTGCTCTTCACTAACCACATAGTCGATATCAAGAATCATGATATAGTTGGCACGGAGGGCATTGTCGATAAAGTGAGTAAGAGCTACATTTTCAATGTCGTAGAGATTTTCTAGTTTGAAGTAGCTTTCAGCCTTGTCAATACCAGAATCTGATAAACCGATTGTCTTAGACTGCACGTCAATGATATAGTCGTCCTTGTCCAAAGACTTCACAAAGTGGTCTGCCATATGGTAGAGTTGGCTTGTTTCAACTGCGTTGGCACCTGAAACGATCAAAGGAGTACGGGCTTCGTCGATCAAAATTGAGTCAACCTCATCGACCAAGGCATAGTTGAGTGGACGTTGCACCATGTTTTCTGCACGAACGACCATGTTGTCACGAAGGTAGTCGAAACCAATCTCTGAGTTTGTTGAGTAGGTAATATCGCAAAGGTAAGCCTCTTTTTTCTCCATTGGAGATTTAGCTGCCAAGTTGATCCCTACTGACAGACCGAGCCATGAGTAGAGCTCACCCATCTCAGTCGCGTCACGTTCTGTTAGGTATTCGTTGACTGTAACTACGTGGACACCCTGACCAGCCAAAGCATTCAAATAAACTGGCATGGTCGCTGTCAAGGTCTTCCCTTCACCAGTACGCATCTCTGGAACGTCACCATGGTGAAGAACAATCCCACCCATGACCTGAACCTTATAAGGGAAAAGTCCAAGGACACGTTTTGCAGCTTCACGAACTACCGCAAAAGCCTCATATAGCAATGAATCAAGTGATTCACCCTTGTTGTATCGTTCTTTAAATTCGTCAGTTTTCGCTTTTAGTTCTTCGTCTGACATTGCAGCCATTTGGCTCTCATAGTTAAGAACCTTATCAGCCATCTTCTCTAGACGACGAAGTTCTCCTTTATCATTTTCAATAATCGTTTTTAAAATATTAGCCATGATTTTCCTTACTTTTTATTCTGAATATTTTAGAATGTTCTTTTAATTTTAGCATATTTACCATTATTTTTCAAGAAAGAATCCTTAATTTACAACGGAAAAGCCCAGTCAAAATTCAGCTTTTTTTGCATAAATCTTCTGTGGCTCTTTTTTTGTTTTTTGTTCGAGATGCATGCTTGATGATCCAAGCACAACTTGGACTCAGCTCCTCCTTTTGCCAAGTTTGAAGAATCCTTTCAAACTTATCAGGGTCTTCCTTGTACAAATCATTTAGATTATTGGCTACGCTTTTTTGAATGGACTTGTCTCTATCATCCTTTAGATTGGTCAAAATAGTGGTGAAATCCTCAAAATAATCCAATACCACGGTTTGTCTCTTAGCCCAAGGCAGACGGATACGCATACATTCGCTGGCAAGTCTGCGAACACGCAAATTTTCATCCCGACTCCATTCTAACAGCAAAGCCATTGTATCTTTAGGATAACGAGCCAGCAAGGGTCTCATGGAAAATTCTCCAGTAAATCGCTTGGTGAGTTCCTTACTAAAGGCCGCGCTCAATTCAAATTCCTTGTCCCCATATAGCTCTACATATTTTCCGATTGGCCAAAGCCAATATCCTTCTGAGAACATACCTAAACCACCCTCTAACTCAGGACCCAAAATTTTCTCAAAAACCTTGAGAGAGTCCTCATAAGATAGGGGAAGACAATCTTTGATACTTTTAGCCAAGAGTTCTTGACGCTGGCTAAACTCCAACTCTTCCAAGTCTTTTTCTACCAACAACCTAAACTTTCGCTCATCAAATGCAGGGGACGCTTCTTTCAACCGTCGACTCAAATCACTAGCATAAGCCAAGTCATAATAATCTTTTACTTTTTTCGCCATATTTCAAATCCCTTAATCTTCTTTTTACGGGACTTATTATATCATACAGACAGCCCGTCAACAAAATTATTTTCATATCTCCAACTATTTTAACAAGAAAGAAAAAAGGACTAGAAGCTAGTCTAGTCCTTCATTTTTTAATGTTTAATTTCCCAAGAATACAGGCAATATCCCAAAATACCAAAAGAGATTGATCCAGAAGGCCAAGCAAAAGATGATGCCAAAGATAAGAAGACTGAATTTTTTAATCAGCACGGAGTATAGGATAGATAAAACACCAAAAACCACAAAGAGTTTTCTCATAACGAAATAATATACTGAAACTCCTCCTATTTGCCAATCCCAAGGAAGAAAAAACATGAGGAACCAGAGAAGGCAAATCGTAAGGATATATCTCTTGTAGTGCGCTTCAAGAAAGGCTTTTGTTTTCTCCATAGCAAACCTCCATTTGAGTCACTGTCTCTTCCCTTTTATTATACCAAAAAAACCTGGAAAAAGCTTTCCAGGTTTGAGTTTGAAATCACTAGTCATACTAGAGAAATTCCTTTATTCATAGGCTGATTCACTTTATTGACTGGATGAAGATGTTCCAAAATCGACCTTAGGAACTGTCTTGGCTTCTTCTGTTTCTTTAAAGGTTTCAGCTTCTTTAAAGTTCATCATATTCGCAAAAAGCACGGTTGGAAAACTTCTCAACTTTTGATTGTACTCAGCTGCGACTTTATTATAGTCCTTGCGTGCTACAAAGATACGATTTTCACTGCCTGAAAGTTCGACCATTAGTTGCTCAACATTTTGATTACTCTTGAGTTCTGGATAATTCTCCGTCAAGGAAATCAAGCGGGAAAGAGCTGAGCTCAATTCTCCCTGAGCCTTTTGGTTTTCTTCCGATGTCACAGAGCTACTACCGATTTTAGCTCTAGCATCAGCAATCTTGGTAAAGACTTCGGTTTCATGATTCATTTGTCCTTTAACGGACTCCACCAAGTTACCAATCAAGTCCGAACGACGTTGGAGGGCTGTCGAGACATCGGCCTGAGCCTGCTCCACCTTAGTCTGTTCACCAACCAGACCATTATAGGTCGTCACTGCGGAACAACTTCCCAGAACTAGTAGTCCAAAGAAAATAGCCACTATTGAGAGAATTACTTTATTTTGTTTCATATCAAAACCTTAACACTTTCTTTTATCAACTTTTCTGAGAAAATACTCAGATTTTAAATCAATTTCCCAAACTTTGTTTTTATTTTTAATTAAGGAGTGAACTGTTGCAAAGGAATCACCTTACTGTATGGAGAAATCGGTTTGAGCAATATATGATCACTCACCAGTCATCAGACGAACCACCGCCATCAAAGCCACCGCCGTCCCAGCCTCCAGATGAGTCGGAGCCTGAGTCAGACCAAGAAGATCCTGAATCTGATGAGTCACTACCCCACCAGCCACCGCCAGAATCATCGCCATGTGAACCACCACCACGACCTCCAGATATAAATCCGATAATCATCACGATGAAGTAAATGAGAATTCCAAATCCGATAACTCCGTCACTCGAACTGCTTTTTCGATGACGTCGTGAAGAACTCCTCTCACCAGCATACCTTTCCAGTTCCCTTAAGCGACTAGAGTTGGTAGTATAGTCGTAACTACTTTTAGAACTTGAAGCAGTCGTACTCGATCCACTATAGAACATGTAGTTGAGATTATTGACTATTGAGAGAACACCCTTGTTATAATCACCATTTTTAAAGTAAGGACGTGCTGTTGTCAAGAACCTGTGAGTCTGATAGTCAGTGATCTTACTGGCCACATTATTACTGGTTTCAATCCGTGATTTTCTATCTTGGACTGCTACCACAATCAAGACACCGTGATTGTCTCCCGAGTAGCCAATCTTCCAAGCTCTAGCTGTTTCATTGGCTACAGTCTCGATTGTTTCTCCATCTAAGCTTTTCACAACGTAAACACCCATCTGGAATTTTTCTGATTTTTTACTATTGACATTATTCAATTCCCGAATCTGACTTATAGTCTCATCCGTTAGATAGTGATCCGGGTCATAGATTCCGTACTCAGGTTTTTCAGGTGCTGTAAATGCTGACAAGAAGAGAAAGACCATCAGCAATCCAAGCAAGCGAACCAACAAACTATGTTTAAATAATCTGCTTCTTTTCATAATAACCTCCCTGATAAAGGAAAATTGATTTAAGGAATTATAGCATTTTGATTTTTACAAAAAAAGTGCATTTTCATTACAAATAGATTACAAAATCTAGGAAAATGATTGAAATTTGATGACAGATTCTCCTCCAATTTGATAGGTTCTTTTCTCCCCTTTTAGATAGAAAAAAGAAGACTATGAAGTCTTCTTTCAATTTATTTTTATAGGAAAACAAGCAAGACTTACTTGCGTTTTCTCGCGATCAAGTGAATCGGTGTTCCTTCAAAGACAAAGGCCTTGCGGATTTGATTTTCCAAGAAACGCAAGTAAGAGAAGTGCATGAGTTCTTCTTCATTGACAAAGATGACAAAGGTTGGTGGCTTGGTTGCTACTTGGGTTGCGTAGAAAATCTTGAGGCGTTTTCCTTTGTCTGTCGGTGTTGGATTGATAGCAATGGCATCCATAATCACATCGTTCAAGACTGCTGATGGGATACGGGTGTTTTGACTCTCGCTAATTTGCTTGATCATCTCAGGCAGTTTATGGAGACGTTGCTTGGTAAGAGCTGAAACAAAGACAATCGGCGCATAAGGCAGATATTGGAACTGCTCACGGATATCCTCTTCCCATTTTTTCATGGTGTGGTTGTCTTTCTCAAGAGTATCCCACTTGTTAACCACGATGATCATCCCTTTACCTGCTTCGTGGGCAAAACCTGCGATGCGTTTGTCATACTCACGAATACCTTCTTCTGCATTGAGGACCATCAAGACCACATCGGAACGGTCAATAGCACGCATGGCACGCATGACAGAGTATTTCTCTGTATTTTCGTAGACCTTACCAGACTTACGCATACCAGCTGTATCAATCATGGTAAACTCTTGTCCATCCGTATCTGTAAAATGGGTATCAATGGCATCACGCGTTGTTCCAGCTACTGGACTGGCAATCACGCGATCTTCTCCCAAAATGGCGTTAATCAAACTTGATTTTCCAACGTTAGGACGGCCAATCAAGCTAAATTTAATCACGTCTGGATTTTCTTCTTCGACTTCATGTGGTAGATTATCCACGATGGCATCCAGCACATCACCCGTACCAATACCATGGACAGACGAGATGGGCAGCGGCTCACCCAAGCCTAGCGCATAGAAATCAAAGATATCATTTCGCATCTCAGGATTGTCAACCTTGTTAACGGCAAGGATAACAGGTTTATGGGTCTTATAAAGTTTACGAGCTACGTACTCATCTGCATCTGTGATTCCTTCTTTCCCAGACACCACAAAAACAATGACATCAGCTTCTTCCATAGCGATTTCCGCCTGGTGCTTGATTTGCTCCATGAAGGGAGCATCGACGTCGTCAATCCCTCCCGTATCAATCATACTAAAGGAACGATTGAGCCACTCACCCGTTGCATAGATACGGTCACGTGTCACGCCCTCGACATCTTCTACGATTGAGATCCGCTCACCAGCGATCCGATTAAATAGGGTTGATTTCCCAACATTGGGACGTCCCACAATGGCAATAGTTGGTAAGGCCATGTTTTCTCACTTTCTACAATAACTTTTTCTGTTCTAGATTTTTCCGAGTTGAACTAGGTTCGGCTTGACCAAACTGCTCTGCCAAACGCTGACTCCAAGAGGTCGTCGCACGCGCACCAGCATAGTCTGCCTGAACTTTGTCATAGTCCAAAATCGCTGCTACTGGCTGTTCTTGGTATTCTTCTTCAAAAACCACTTGGTTCAAAGGCAGTCTTGGTTTGACATCGTGTTGTTGATCTGGCACGCCAAGGGCAATCCCAAAAACAGGATAGGTGTAGTCAGGCAGGTTAAAAAGCTCTGCCACTTCTTCTGACTTATAACGGACCAAACCGATAATCACACCACCATATCCCAGACTCTCAGCCGCAAGCAAGGTGTTTTGCCCCGCAAGCGCAGCATCCACAGACGTGATGAGGAGACCTTCCACTCCTTGGGGTTGGAAAGTGTCCGTATGAAGGCTTGCTCCCTTTTCAGCTCTGTTCAAGTCACCGACAAAGAGCAAAAAGGCTGCTGACTGGCGAATGGCTTCCTGAGGAACCAATTCAAAAAGAGCATCTTTCTTCTCTTGACTACGTACAAGAATCACAGAGTAAGATTGGAAATTTTTCCAAGATGAAGCCATTTGAGCAGCAATCAAGATTTCATTTAAGTGTTCTTGAGAAATCTCTTGCTCCTTAAAGCGACGAACTGAAGTATGGGCTCTCATCAGTTTAATGGTTTCTGTCATCGGCGATTTTCTCCTTCTAGTCTTGTCTCCTCAGCCAAATAACGGATTCGTTCCATAACCCGTCTAGCTTCCCAAGTCTCATCATTCCCATTCTTTCCTTTGGCAAAATGTTTTTCCAAATCTTGGAAATTAAAGTTGGAAGTAAAGAAGGTCGGCAAATCTTCCTGCATACGATACTGGAGAATGACTTGTAGAATCTCATCACGCACCCAAGGGGTTGACTGCTCTGCACCAATGTCATCCAAGACCAAGACTTCTGCTAACTTGATCTCATCTACCAAGGTCTTCACAGATCCTTCACCGATGGCATTTTTCACATCAATGACAAAACTTGGATAGTGGAGAATGGTTGTTGAAGCACCACGTTTTTCCGATAGGTCGTGAGCCAAAGCCGCCATCATGAAACTCTTGCCAACACCAAAATCTCCGTAAAGATAGAGACCTTTTCGGATACTTGGGTAAAGGTCAACAAAGGCATAGAGTCTCTCAAAAATCGGCAAGCGTCCTAGATCATCTAGGTCAATCTGAGCCAATTTTGCTTTCTTAAGACTTGCTGGTAGATTGATCAACTTGAGACGATTCTTGATGGCCGCCTCTTTTTCAGCCGCGATTAGCTCTGGTGTTTCTTCATAAGATACATCTGCATAGCCGTGATTCATGACCAAGATAGGCTTGTAGCCACGCGCTATATAGTCAGCATCCCCACGAAGAAACTTATCCCGTTCTGTGATATATTGGTTGAACTTGGAGATGCTGCGATTTAACTCCTCTTGGCTGAGGGATTCTTTCTGGATAAAAGCCGCTACATCGGGGTCCTTCATGATTTGCTGGACCAAGTCCTGATACTGAAAACGACTTGTCTGACGTTTGATTACATCACCAACACTTTCCATCTAGTCTCCTCCTTCTTCTAATCGGGCTAACATTTCTTGTTTTTTACGTTCTAGTTCCAGACGAGTTTCCTCACTGGTTTGATTTTTATATTCTGGATTACTCCACTTAGGAACATTTGTCTTAGTCGAGCTAGTTTTCGGTTTCTGGTCTTCCTGGCCTTTTTGCTGACGCTCTCGAATCCGAAGCACAGCTTCTTCTGCTGTTCGAATTTTTTGGTAAGCATAGTCATTAGCGACCTTCATGGCATATTTTTCATTGACATTAGCCGAATCAACCTTGTTAAAAGTTAGAAGCAAGACGATATTGATGACTTCGTCCAACAAGCCTAAAGACGCCATCTGGTGAAGGAGTTCTCTTTCGCTCTGGGTGATGTTCCCCTTACGCGTTTGCTTGATTTCCGCTAAAAAGTGCAGGGGAGTTTTATTTTTGGCTTCCCTGATAATAGTCATTTCTTTGGGGCTAAAGTCAGAAGATGCTGACTTTTGCGCTATCTTTTCACGCATGCGTTTGACTGAAATAACCTGAGCCACTGTAGTCGCCTTGGCTAATTGATAGGTTTCAAACCAGGTCCATTTTTTTTCATCTGCGATGGCAAACAATTCCAAAACATCCGCCTGCTCGTCTTTAAAACGCAAACCATCTCGAGCCATCAGGCGCTGGAAATGTTCCAAATCAAAATCATTTTTTAACTTGCTTTTAGACTCGCTTGGTTTCACTTCTTCAGTCAGGGTTGGAAAGACTTGACTCAAAGAAACAGAGAGTGCTTCTCCCTCACTTGGAGCCTGCTTCATGGAAGCGACTGCAGTATCCCCAATCTTTTTCTCTAATAATCTGCTATAGACAGAATGGCTTAGAAATTCTTGACTGGAGAGGGGAGAATGGAGCTGCAATTCATAGTTCTCCCCCTTCTGATAAAGGGTCAACAGATCTAAGGCAGATAAGACTTTAAAGGATTGGAGCAAGGTCGGCATGCCAAAGTTCAAATGGTTGAGAATATGGGAAAAGAGGTGTTCTTTTTGCCCTCCATCCCAAAAAGTAATGGCATATAGATAGAGGCTCAGTGCCTCCTGACCGATAATCGGGAGGTAGCACTGCACCAGAGAAGAGGTATCTTGCGACACCCGATTATTCTTTAGAAAAGAAAAACGGTCATTTGGTTTCATCTATTTTTCCTTTTTCTTCTTAGAGGACTGGGTGATTTGCTGGAGCAGACTCTCCAACTCACTCACATCCTTAAAGCTACGATAAACACTGGCAAAACGAACATAGGTAATCTCATCAAGCTCTGCCAATTCTTCCATGACTAAGGACCCAATATATTCACTTTGGATCTCATTCTCACTGCGACTACGGAGTTTTTGCTCGATGCGATTGACCACCATGTTGATTTCATCACTTGACACAGGACGCTTCTGGGCTGAGCGGATAATCCCATTAAAGATTTTATCTCTCGAAAATTGTTCTCGCGTACCGTCTTTTTTGACAACAACCAGCGTTCTTTCTTCTACTCGTTCATAGGTTGTAAAACGATGCTGACACTCGTCGCACTCACGTCTTCGACGGATGGTATTTCCTTCTTCGGCTTGTCGACTATCAACAACACTAGACTTGGTAGCCCCACATTTTGGACAACGCATGCATTTCCCTCCTTGTCGTTTTCTTTTCATTATACCATTTTTTGAGCAATTCCCAAAACAATTCTTATTTTTACTTGACAAGTTTTTTGTTTTATTGTATTATTTAATTAGAACAACAAAGACAAAGAAAGGAGACTATGATGTCCTGGTCATTTGATAATACAAAACCGATTTATTTACAGATTATGGAAAAAATCAAATTACAGATTGTTTCCCATGAACTGGAACCCAACCAACAGCTCCCTACCGTGAGAGATTTGGCGAGCGAGGCTGGGGTCAATCCTAATACCATTCAGCGCGCCTTGTCTGACCTTGAACGTGAAGGATTTGTATACAGCAAGCGGACAACTGGTCGTTTTGTCACCGAGGATTTGGACCTCATCCTTCAGTCCCGCAAACAACTTTCCGAGGAGCAACTGCAACAATTCGTCTCTTGCATGCTTCAATTTGGCTACAAAAAAGAAGAACTGCCAAATGTATTAAGCGACTATATTAAAGGAGTTTAAGACTATGACACTACTAGCACTTGAAAATGTAACAAAATCATATGGAGCAACCGCGGCACTTGACAATATCTCACTAGAGATCTCAGCCGGAAAGATTGTCGGGCTCCTTGGACCAAACGGATCCGGAAAAACAACCTTGATCAAACTGATCAATGGTCTCCTTCAACCAAATAAAGGACGTGTCCTCATTAACGGACAGGATCCAAGTCCTGCTACCAAGGCGATCGTCTCCTACCTACCAGATACAACCTACCTCAATGAAGAGATGAAGGTTAAGGATGCTCTAACCTATTTTAAAACCTTCTACCAGGATTTCAATCTCGAAAGAGCCCAACACCTTTTAGCCGATCTCGGTATTGATGAAAACAGTCGCCTCAAGAAACTATCAAAAGGGAACAAGGAAAAGGTCCAACTCATCTTGGTTATGAGCCGTGAAGCCCGCCTCTACGTTCTGGACGAACCAATCGGAGGCGTGGATCCAGCTGCCCGTGATTATATCCTCAATACCATCATCAACAACTATTCCCCAACTTCTACGGTGCTAATTTCAACCCACTTGATTTCAGATATTGAGCCAATCTTGGATGAGATTATCTTCCTCAAAGACGGAAAAGTCGTCCGCCAAGGAAATGTTGATGATATTCGTTACGAGTCAGGTGAATCAATTGACCAGCTCTTCCGCCAGGAATTTAAAGCCTAAGCAAAGGAGATTATTATGTTTTGGAATCTAGTTCGTTATGAATTTAAAAATGTCAATAAATGGTATCTGGCACTCTACGGTGCTGTGCTTGCAATTTCAGTTTTGATTGGAGCTTTTATTAGCAGCCTTAGCCAGAGTTACAATCCTAACAATGCTGCTTATTTCATCTTCTTTTTAGTACTAGTCTTTGGAGGACTCAGCGTCACTCTTTGGATTGCAACAATCTTTTTAATCATCCGAAGATTCAAGGGCAGTGTTTATGACCGCCAAGGGTACTTGACCCTGACCTTGCCTGTCTCTGAGCACCAAATCATCATCGCAAAACTTTTAGGTGGTCTTGTCTGGTCCATCTTAAGCTATATCGTCTTTATCTTGAGTATATTGATTATCTTCTTCTTAACACCAATAGAAAAAGACTTCACTGCCCTCTATAACTTCATTTCCCCTTACCTCAGCTACGGCTGGCTGTATGCGCTATCACTGTTTGTAGGTTCGATCGCATGGATTTTATCCATCTACCTCTCCATCTCTATCGGACAACTCTTTAATGAGTATCGAACAGCTATGGGGATTCTAGCCTATATCGTCATTGCCATCGTCATTGGTTATGTTTCTCTCTTTTTCCGAATTGAAAATGACTTTAACATGATGATTGGTACAGAAATTCTGCGCGATCTCTTTTTATCAGCTATCTACTATCTCGGTACCTACTATATCTTGAAAAACAAGGTTAACTTGCAATAAGTTAAAGGTCTAGCGACTCTGTATCGCTAGATCTTTTCTTTTAGATATATTGTATGAAAATGTGGATAAAAAGGAGTATAATAATTTTAAAAGTGATTACTGTATATTGATAAGGAGGGAGCTCTTTATGCTTAGAACGTTTGTTGCAAAGAAACACTTAACACTTTACTTCTTTTCGATTGCAATCACATGGCTGGAAGCGATTATTACGCCAGCGCTCATTCAGAGTATCGTTGCTAGTTTTACCAATCAAGAACTGGAACTTCTTTGGAAAGTGTTGATTCTGGGAATCCTTGGAAACCTCATCCTCTTACTGGGGCTAGCTGGAAAACGCTATTACTACGCTCGTTTGATTACTGATTTCAGATATGGAATTAAAAGCGCTATTTTCAAGCGATTCCTCAGCGGTTATGATATTGATGAAAAGGATATTTTGTCTGATTTAGAAAACGACGTCAACCAGTTAGAAAAGAGCTATATTGAGCCAACCGTTATCATTATTTCTTCTCTTGGTTTCACAACCGTCTCCATTCTATATGCCCTGTGGACTAATTTTTACCTAGGCTTGATTTTTATTCTCTTCTACTCCGTCCCTGTCCTCTGTAGTGCCATCGGATCTAAGCGTTTAGATTCACTTTCTGAAAAGCGATCCACTATTAACCAGAGCTACTTATCAAGCTTGACAAATTTTATTGGCGGTAGCCAACAGATTCGTCATTATCAGGGACAGGACTTCTTTTTTGCTCGCTATCAAAATCAGTTACAGACTAGTTTGGATGCGGAAATACGATATGAGAAACAACGTACCCTAAACAGTCTCTTTATCAATAGCATCGATGCCTTTTGCTCCGTTGCCCCTATTGTCATTGGCGGTTTTATGACCTATTATGGTTATTTAAACGCAGCTAGTTTTGTAGCCATTTATCTCGTTTCTCATAATATTGGCTATCAATTCCAAGAATTAGCCTACTTTACTAACACCCGAAAAGCAACTCAATACCTCTGTGAAAAGTACCAAGTACTTTTCACAAATTCTAGTCCTATTTCTACTAGCACCTTCCAAAACATTTATCCCGTCCAACTAGAGAATATCTCTCTAGAAAAAGAGGGACAGGTCCTTTTATCCCCTCTTTCCATGCACATCAAGAAAGGAGAAAAGATTGCCATTATCGGTGAAAGTGGCTCTGGAAAAACGACTTTACTCAATATCATTCATGGAGAGTTGGCTGCGACCAGTGGACGGATTGCATTTGCTGGCCAAAGCCTATCACGCCAAGAAATCACGAGCGTTAGCTCCTATATCCTCCAAGATAGCCATTACTTTGACACGCTGTCTCTGGAAGACAATATCCTTCTAGGAATGACTAAAAAGCAAGAAAGGTTGAATCATATCCTCAAGACAACTGGTTTAGAACATTTGAAAAATCGAACTCTTAGCAACGATAGCCTGTCTGGTGGCGAGAAACAACGACTCGAAATCGCTCGCGCGCTCTATCACGACAGCCAACTCATCTTGGCTGATGAGATTAAGGCCAATCTTGACTTAGAGAATAGCAAAAAGATTAGCGACCTCCTCTTCTCGCTACCTCAGACAGTCATTGAAGTCATTCACCATTATACAGACGAGGACTTAAAACGCTACGACCAAGTCATTCATTTAAGCAAAGAAAAGTAAATCCTTACAAAATAAAATTGGAAAAAAGCAAGGAACTCAGCTTCCTTGCTTTTTAACTCAATATCAAACTAGCTACGATGGGGCTTACAAATACGTAGAGAATACCAGTAATACCGATAGCCAAGCCACCCATGGCTCCTGCTACAGAACCGTAGCGAAAAGCCGTTCCCGTTCCAACTGCGTGACCTGTTCCACCAAGGGAAAGACCAACAGCCACTGGATCGTCTATTTTCAACCACTTCAAAAGGGTTGGTCCGATGACACTGGTTAAAATCCCAGTTGCCACAACAACAACCACGGTCACAGTCGTCAAACCTTGCAATTTTTCTGTGATTCCCTCTGCCATGGCTGTCGTCACTGACTTGGGAAAGAGAGAAATGGCTAGGAAAAAGTCCATGCCAAAGATTTTCGCAACTAAGGCCGTAAAACTAGTATTGACGATCACTGCTAGCAGACTACCAAAGAGAATACTTCGAGCATGGTGCTTCATCAGATGAAAACTCTTATAAAGCGGAATCCCTAAAGCCACTGTTGACGGAACAATCAAATTGTTCAGATAAACCCCACCTTGATAGTAGTCTTGGTAAGAAATACCAGTCACCTTTAGAAAAATAATGATAAAAACAGCCGACAAAAGCAAGGGCGTTGTCAAAGGATGGGGAAAACGTCTATAAATCAACATCCCCACTAGATAAGCAAGGATAGACAGGGCAAGTCCAAACAGGGGATTGGAAACAAATTCACTCATTTGGCATCTCCTTTCTCATAATCTCCCTCAAATCGTCTCTTGATGAACTGAACTACCACTGCTATGAGGATAATATTGATGACAGCCGCAAAAAAGACAATCAAGACGATGGGCAAGAGATAGGGAGCAATCACATCAAACTTTTCCATGATTCCCACCGCTGGCGGCAAAAAGAGAATGGTCATATTGGCCAGCAGAAAATTCCCCACCATGTTGACATGCCTGGTCCTTAACCACTTGAACTGCAGGGCTAGAAAGAGAATCATCAAGCCGATAATACTGCCTGGGATGGGCAGATGAAAGAAACTGGAGATTCCCTCACCGATCAATGAAATCACAAAGAGAATCATTAATTGAACATATAATTTCATTCTAAACTCCACGAAATAGACTTCTTGCATACCAGTTTACTCTTTTTTCAGAAAATTTCAAGGAAATATTGCAATTCTTCTCTCTTGCACGGATTAGTTAAAAGTAGTATAATCATTGCATGCGCAATCATCTTGTATTGCAGAAACAGTCACTAATGACTTTGTGATTTTTACTTTGAAAAGAAAGGAGAAAGCAATGACCTACTTAGAAAAATGGTTTGACTACAACCGCCATCAAAAAGAAATGGAAGCCTTGTTGGAAGAAACTATTGCCCAGCAGAGTGAACAAAGGCTGAACTTGAAAGAGTTTTACCTGCTCTACTATTTGGATCTAGCCGATGAAAAATCCTTACGACAGATTGATTTACCCGATAAACTCCATCTCAGTCCGAGCGCTGTTTCTCGAATGGTGGCACGATTAGAAGAGAAAAACTGCGGTTTGCTTAGTCGCAGATGTTGCGATCAGGATAGACGGGCTAGTTTTATCTGCCTGACTGACGAGGGACAAACCACCCTAGCTTACCTGCAAAAAGCCGTCGAAGAAAGACTGGAAACGAGTCTTGATTTCATTTCTTAATCAGATTTTTTAAAAAAGTTGCGTGCGCAATCATTTTTCTTGACATTCCTCTTTTCAAGGAGTACAATAAAGTCAAGATCGAACAAAGGAGTTTTATATGATCGAAATTACTTATCTAGACGCCAGTAAGCAAGAGAGAACCATGACTTTCGAGTCTTACCAAGACTTTGAACGTTCTCAACACGCCTGCCTCATCGGCGTTGCTGATTACTATACTGTCCAAAAATTAACCTACAATGGTCATGATTTGGACTACCATGGGACTTATGGAGATGTTTTCTTCTATCTCATGAAACAAGATTTAAGCCAATATAACTAAAAAAGGAGAAATACAATGGCAAAAGCAATTACAGATGCAACATTTGAACAAGAAACAAAAGACGGTTTGGTCTTGGTAGACTTCTGGGCAACTTGGTGTGGTCCATGTCGTATGCAAGGTCCAATCTTGGATAAATTGTCTGAAGAACTTTCAGAAGATGTCTTGAAAATCGTTAAAATGGACGTTGATGAAAATCCAAATACAGCTCGTGCTTTTGGAATCATGTCTATCCCAACCCTTCTCTTCAAAAAAGACGGCCAAGTGGTGAAACAAGTTGCAGGTGTTCACACAGCAGAACAAATCAAGGCCATCGTTGCTGAATTGAGCTAATCACACGAGAGACCATGTACTTCATTTGGTCTCTTTTTTCTTACCCTTTGCCATTTTTCAAAAAATATGCTAGACTGTAGGTAGAATATTACGATGTTTGGGACATGCCATCGCTAAAAAAAACCTCTACTTGGTATTTTTTAGCTCCCCTCAAGGGAGCTTTTTGCGTGCTCTGAACATTTCCCATTTTAGAAGGAGTACTATGAAACGTCATTCAGCCTTGGTCGTCTTTAGCGGCGGTCAAGATTCCACAACCTGCCTCTTTTGGGCTAAAGAACACTATGAAACAGTCGAAGCCGTCACCTTTGCCTACGGCCAACGCCATCATCTCGAAATTCAAGTTGCTAGAGAAATCGCTAAGGAACAGGGCATTCGTCATCACATCTTAGATATGTCTCTGCTGGGACAAATCACTGAAAATGCCTTGACCTCTGATCTGGAGATTGAGCAAAAAGAGGGAGAGGTTCCCAATACTTTTGTTGACGGTCGCAACCACCTCTTTCTATCCTTTGCGGCAGTTCTTGCCAAGCAACGAGGTATTAATGATATCGTGACAGGTGTTTGCGAGACAGATTTCTCAGGCTACCCTGACTGCCGGGATGTCTTTGTCAAATCTCTCAATGTCACCCTCAACCTTGCCATGGATTACGACTTCGTTATCCAAACACCTCTCATGTGGCTAGACAAGGCTGAAACTTGGGAATTAGCCGACCAACTCGGTGCCTTTGACTATGTTCGTGAAAAGACCTTGACCTGCTACAATGGGATTATCGGTAGTGGCTGCGGAGATTGCCCAGCCTGCCATCTACGTCAGCATGGACTAGATGTTTATCTCTCACAGAAAGGAGAGTCCTAATGTTTTTTGCACCCAAAGAAATCAAACAGGAAACTGGGGAGCCTCTTGTCTACAACCCTCATAGAACCTTGGTATCAAAAGAATTTACCTTTGACGCTGCCCACCACCTCTTTCACTATGAGGGAAAATGCAAGTCCCTGCACGGCCACACCTATCATCTGCAGATTGCTGTCAGTGGATTTTTAGATGAACGTGGCATGACCTACGATTTTGGAGACATCAAAGCTATCTACAAGGACCACTTAGAGCCCCACTTGGATCATCGCTATCTCAATGAAACCCTGCCTTATATGAACACGACTGCTGAAAATATGGTTTATTGGATTTTCCAAACTATGAGTCAAGAGTTGCCAGACGAGCGCGGTCTCCGTTTGGAATACGTTCGCCTCTATGAAACTCCGACCGCCTTTGCAGAGTTTAGACGGGAGTGGTTAGATGACTAGGGAACGTGTCCTCAAACTACCAGTTCTGGAAATTTTTGGCCCAACCTTTCAAGGTGAAGGTCGTGCTATTGGGCAGAAAACTATGTTTGTCCGCACTGCTGGTTGCGACTACCACTGCGACTGGTGTGACTCCGCCTTTACTTGGGATGGTTCTGAAAAACCAACTCGCATGACGGCTGACGAAGTCATTGCTGCCTTAGATAAATTGGGAAACTACGACTACGTTACCTTGTCTGGCGGAAATCCTGCTATCCTAGCATCCAACATGGCTCAACTCGTCACCAAGCTCAAAGAACGCGGTGTCACTCTAGCTGTTGAGACCCAAGGCTCCCGCTGGCAAAATTGGTTAAAAGATATTGACCAGGTCACTCTGAGCCCCAAACCTCCTTCATCCAAGATGGAAGTCAACTTTGAAACCTTGGACTTTATCGTTTCCCAACTGGACCCAGGCAAGGTCACCTTTAAAATCCCTGTCTTTGACGATGCAGATTTGGCCTTTGCCAAAGGGATTCAAGAACGCTACCAACCAGATGTTCTCTTCTTATCAGCAGGAAATCCTGAACCCAAGGCTACAGGTAATATTGTCCAAGACCAACTAGACCGACTCAAAGAACTCTGGGAACGTGTCGCTACTGACGATAGCTGGGGCAATGTCCGCGTCCTTCCTCAACTTCATACCCTCCTCTACGACAACCAACGTGGTGTTTAAATTAGAAAGAAAAAATCATGTCACAACAAGAAGAAATGAAAAATCTTAGCCTCCTCGGCAACAAAGAAACCAACTACATTTTTGACTATCAACCAGAAGTCCTCGAATCTTTTGACAATCGTCATGTGGAAAATGACTATTTCATCAAATTCAACTGTCCTGAATTTACCTCGCTTTGTCCTATTACGGCTCAGCCAGACTTTGCGACCATTTATATTTCCTACATTCCTGACAAGCTCTGCGTCGAATCAAAATCCCTCAAACTCTACCTCTTTAGCTATCGAAATCATGGGGATTTTCACGAAAACTGTATCAACACCATCGGAAAAGACTTGGTTAATCTGCTAGATCCTCGCTATTTAGAGGTATGGGGAAAATTCACTCCGCGCGGTGGCATCTCAATCGACCCTTACTACAACTACGGTAGACCTGGAACTAAGTATGAAGGATTGGCAGAACAGCGTCTCTTCCAACACGACCTTTATCCAGAGAAAATTGACAACCGCTAAACTCATACTCAATGAAAATCAAAGAGCAAACTAGGAAGCTAGCAGCAGGTTGCTCAAAGCACTGCTTTGAGGTCGTAGATAAGACTGACGAAGTCAGCTCAAAACACTGTTTTGAGGTTGCAGATGGAACCTGACGTGGTTTGAAGAGATTTTCGAAAAGTATCATACGAAAAAGCCCTGTTCCTCAAACTGAGGAGCAAGGCTTTTTGAATTTCAATTATTCTTCTGTTCCAAGAAAGTTTTTCGCAACAAGTGCTGCAAGAACGCCACCAACGATTGGTGCAAGGATGAAAATCCATACTTGTAGAAGGGCTGCGCCACCGACCAAGACAGCTGGAGCCAAACTACGAGCTGGGTTTACTGAAAGGCCAGTAATGTTCAATCCCACAAGGATTAAGGCTGTCAATGACAAACCGATTACCAAACCAGCAATCGCGCCATTTCCTTTGCTTGCTGATGTTACAGTCATGATAATCAAAACAAACAAGAAAGTTGCGATGACTTCAAACAAGAAACCACCAAAGACAGTGACACCGTTTGCCAAGGCATTTTCACCAAGACTAGCAGTTGACATGCCTGAGTTAGACAAGAGGAAGAATACTGCAGCTGACGCAAGGAAAGCTCCAACCACTTGTCCAAGGATGTAGTTTACAAGCTCTGAAGATGACAAACGTTTGTTTACAAACATAGCAATCGAAACAGCTGGGTTCAAATGAGCACCTGAAACAGTTCCGATTGAGAAAGCTGCAACTACAATTGCTAAACCAAAGGCAAAAGCAATTCCAAGGTGTCCAAGGCCATTAAGACCATTTCCAAAAACAACAGCTCCTGTTCCAATGAACACAAGCATAAAAGTACCGATTAATTCAGCAACAAATTTTTTCATGATAAATCTCCTTTTTTTCAAACTATGTATTAGTCTATCAAAAGAAGGAAAGGGTTTCAAGAAAATTGACTGGAAATTTATTTGAAAATCATGAAACGACTCGCTTAGACTTAGTACTGAAAAGATTGAATGGCTTCTTTCAAGGCATCTTGTATACTATTTCTCTGGTCAAGTTGGATATAGACTTCCAACAGACAGGATCTGAAATTGGAAAATTTATAAAAATCTTCGGTCTCTTCTATCGGAAAGTCAACAGTTTTCATCCAAGAAGCTACTCGCTCTTGCTCTAATTTTCCTTGCAAAATGGGTTCATAAAGTACTCTCGCTAAGCGCCAATCCTCATCATTTGTAAAACGAATGGGAATTCTTTTAAATAATTGACCAAGTACATCAAATACTTCATAATCTCTGTTTTTAGGAAAATCTGGATGACATACTACTTCCGTCAAGAGATCCGCTCCATGCGCAAAAGTATGAACCCAACCATACTGACTTGAAAAACCTGTTGTATCCTTTTCTTTTGAAAGATAGTGCAAGCCTTGATTTAAAAGGATATTACGAATTTCTGATTTCAACCCCTGATAAAAAATCGATTTCTGGTTGGCATCCACAGACAATAGATTTGCATAAATAAGCGCCCTAAAAGAACGTTTAAGAGTTGAAACCCCTCTACTATCAATCTCTTTGTATAAACCTTCATCAGATGAGACTTCTTCTGAGATAAACTGAAACTGCTCAAGGGAAAACAACTCTTCTTGAATCCCTCTAGCCAAACTCGTAAAAACAAGTTCGTCTCGAATTTCTGGAGAGGCATCTCCTAAATGCTCAAGCAACCACTGAATTTCTTCTTGGCTATAGCTTGGTTTTTCTTCTATCACTTTTCTTTGTAATTTTCGACGCATCTCAAGTACCTCTACATTTCTAGTAACTTATCAAAAAGTCATCCGCAGATGTCTTTGAAGAGGAATATTTGGAAAAATAGTTGGAGGGGGAAATCGAGAAGGTATAGGGCATGGTTAAAAAACTATTTTTTCTTTTTCGGAGTTAAATCTTCAAAAGATGCACTATTTTTACTAATAGTCTCGCTAATTGCTTTTTGTCCTAAACCATTAATTGAACTATCCATTTGAGCTGTTAAAGTCGTTACAGCTGTCTTATTTGTCATAGCAAGAACCCCTATCTCCTCATCGTACTTATCTACAATACCTTTTCTACCTGATTTTATAGGAGGAGCACAAAATGCTTTGATAGCTGCTCTTTCTAATGTTTTTTTGATTTCTCGTCTGGCTGATTCTGACATAGGTCCAATCAAAGCATCTATGACTAAATCCACTAGCATTTCTTCTGCCTCCTTTCTAACTCATAAAAGTCTTTTCTTTGACTATAACTCTCTTCTAACTCTTTTTCTAAGCGAGAGCGCTCTTTTCGGTACTGAGTCTGCAACTCTTCATCTTTTGCCTCTATTTTAGCATATTGACGAAGATACTCACTCCTTGTCTCAACTGAATAAGATTCTAAGAGTATCAAAAATTGGTGGCGCGCGCTCTCATCTCCAGAATTCTGTCTACCAAAATCATAAGCAATGTTTTCAAACTCCTCATATAGTCTTGTTAACTGAGAACGATTATCATCCAAATTTTCATAAGATTTTTCTATTTTCTTCTTAGCAGTTCTATAGTCATCCTCCAAGGACAAAAGACCATCTTCTTGCTTTTTTATTTTAATTTGGATTTCTTCTAGTTTGTCCATTGATTAATATCCCTTGCTAAGCTTTCGTCTCCTTCAACTGCCTGTTCAACACCTTTCTGAATGTTGGTTTCCAAATCCGTAAAGGCTTTTACAATCGCAGCTGATTTACTTACTTTTTCATCAAAATGTCTCTGAGTCTCACCCACAATACTATCATACGTTACCCCAGCTTCTGCATAGACATCCTCTATCTCATCATAAGTTAACTCTGTTACAAACCAGGGAACTTCCTTACTTTTATCGTAGAGTGTTTCAGCATCTGTAACAGCTTTTTTCGCCACTGCCTCAATCTCGCTGTGTCCGTTACTGACACTCTCTGTCATTGCCATCGCAACAGCTGTTGCTTGGACGCTGTCCAAGAAAAACATCTCATGGCTACTTATACTACCATCTGATAAAAATTTAGTATTCAACTGTTTTAGAAGTCCGTTTTTAACACCTTGTAATTTCTTCAGGGTCTCATAGTTCTTCTTTTCAAGTCCAGTCATTTTTTCTGGACTCTGTTTTTCCAAAATATCCTTGATTTGGTTAATTTGATTTTTATCACCCGTAATATCTGGGTCAATATTGTGCCCACCAGAATTTTCAAGCAAATAATCTTCTCCCAAGTAGACACCCAAAAAAGGCATTGAGATATTGTTAAGAAAGTCGTCCTGTGTTCGAATTCTTACCACTTGACCTGTGAATGTCTTTTCTTTATTGATTATTTTCTCCCTTGCCGAATCCCAAGGAGTTAGATAATCTATGATTCTATCTTTAGAATCGATAAGGCCCTCTAAGTAGAGAGGCGCTGCGTTATATACCACAGTACGCGGAGCGTTATACTCTAAGGCCACCCTCTGAGCGATGTTCCCTCCTAAAGAATGTCCTGTTAGAGTAATGTTATCACCGTATCTCTGTCGAATCCTTTCATAAAATTTGAAAGCTTCATCATAATGATAACCGAACGCCATGATTATACCACCGACATCTGTCGCGACATCTGTCGCTATGTCCGCATTAGGATTTGTTCCCGTATAGGCAATGATCACCTCTCCACTATCCTTATCTAGGAAGGCTGTACCACTTGTACCAGTGGAATCATCATGAAAATCATCTAGATATTGGAGGTTGGAGGGGAGAGGTTTACTTCTGTCTACTGCATTAAGAAGTTGTTTTCTATCATCATGTCCAATTTCAGGTTGATTAACTCGCACATTCTCAAATTCGTAAGTCAGATTTGCTGCATCTAGAGTAGCAATACCACTATTCGCTGTATCCTTTTTACTCATACTTCTCTCCTAATTCGATACTCTCTCCTTAAAATAATAGCCATCATTAAAATCAACAGTAACAGAATAGTAATAAAAGTCATCTAACCTCAAAGAACTACCAAATCCTAGCACTGTTTCAACTTGTTGCTGTTTATTAAAATATTGGTTAATCGTTGTGTTTTTAATAATATAATCTATATCAAAAGAACCATTATTTCCGTTAAAATGTTTGTTTTTTAATGATAATTTACTTAAAAATTCTTTATCTATACCAAGTTTTTGAAACAAGAAACCATCAAACTTCCACATTTTTTTAGCGGTTTCTTCATTAGAAAAAATAAATTTGTTGTCTACATATTTAACACTTACTACTACTTCTTCGCTTTTTGGTGCATCATCCTTCGCTGGGATTTTAGAAAGAGTACCCGTTATTGTATGCGATGTTGCATCACCTTTCAACTTAATTTCTGTAATAGAATCATCAATTCCATCACTTTTCTTTTTAGAATAGACCTGCTCAATCTCAAACCCTTCCGGAAATTGCTTAAACAAATCAAAAAGATTCTCGGTTGGATAGACACGACTGACCTCGGAGACTTTGTTCTCAATCCATTCTCGACTATTTTTATTTTCTCCACACCCTGCCAATCCTATCATGATCAATCCTCCTAAAAGTAACATTGTGAGAAATATGCGTTTTTTCATAACCCTCTCCTTACTTATGATATTCAATAAAACAACTAATCATAGTTCCCTTATAGTATACCATAAAAGCAACATTTCCTTGCATCTTGTTCAAATTCGTAAGTCAGATTAGACGCATCTAAAGTTGGAATTCCACTATTGGCCATTATATACCTCCGCATTTGATACTGTTTCTCTAAAATAATAGCCATCATTGTAATCTAGTAAAATTGAGTAGTAGTAATAACCCTCGTTTTGTAGAGAACTTCCAATCTCTAGTACGGATGTTTCAGAATCATTTTTATGAAAATAATTATTTATTACCTCGTTTTCTGTAAAATATAAAATACTAAAACCATTTGTCACGTTATTATACGATTTCTCTTTTAATCTTAACTTAGAAAATTCTGTTTTATTTAAAGTCAACTTTTGAAATAAAAATCTGTCAAACTTCCATATTTTTTTAGCGGTTTCTTCATCAGAAAAAATAAATTTGTTGTCTACATATTGAACACTTACTAACTCCTCTTCGATTTTTGGTGCATCATCCTTCGCTGGAATTTTAGCAAGAGTACCTGTTATTGTATGCGATGTCGCATCACCTTTCAGCTTAATTTCTGTGATAAAATCGTCAATTCCTTCACTTTTCTTTTTAAAATAGACCTGCTCAATCTCAAACCCTTCTGGAAATTGCTTAAACAAGTCAAAGAGATTCTCGGTTGGATAGACACGACTAACCTCAGAGATTTTGTTCTCAATCCATTCTCTACTGTTCTTATTTTTTCCACATCCCGCCAATCCTATCATGATCAATCCCCCTAAAAGTAATATTGTGAGAAAAGTGCTTTTTTTCATAACCTTCTCCTTATTTATGATGTTCAATAAAACAGTTAACTTTAATTCATTTATAGTATATCAAAAAGTAACTTTTAAAACTAAATCTAGTAAACAGAAGAAAATCTATTCTTAGTTTATACCGAAAGATAAAATTATATTTACCATAAATATAAACACGCTATCTGCTAGTATGACACTTGGATTCCGAGAAACCAAAGTAATTCTGTTTGACTTCCCTTTCTTTCATGTTAAAAGTTATATCACTTTCAATTTGAGATATAGAAATCCTATATTCATGGTATAATGGATTATGAAATAAAAACAATGGCAAAGGAGACTACCATGAGAAAAAAGTTTAGAGTTTATTTTCTAACCACTGCAACGATTTTAGCATTTGGCCTCGTCGGCTGTTCATCTAAACCATCAACCACTGCTCCAAGCAATACAGAAGGTACTACAAATACAGAGACAGCAACCTACCATAAGAAAGATGTAACTGGTCCTGCTGCTTCATTTGACTGGAATGCCAAAGTTGAACCTACCAACTATGAGAGAACCTTTGTTGAAACCAACAGTGGCAGTCAATTTAATAAAACATTAGATCGCACGAAAGAGGCGGCTGAGAATCTTGAAAAAAAGAAAAAGGAAATTTCTGATCCTAAGGTTCAAACAGCCCTCAAATTAGTGGATGCTGTCTTTGTCAATCAAGAAAATTTTGACTTAGTTGTGAAATCAGCGGGTGCTAGCAATCAAGAAGAGTTATTTGATAAGATTTGGAACGAATATTTAGTCCCTGAGTTAACTAAAATCCGTCCGAATTTTTCAAATGATACCATCTTTGAGTATAAGGGAGAAAAATATCCTCTGAAAATTTATGCACCAATGTTTTTCAAGGTCAACACTAATGCATTAGGAAAAGCAGGTGCCTATACTCTTGAGGACTATAAGGTAGAAGGCGACTTGGTTTATTTGAAATTTATGTCCCCATCTGTAGATACTTACCAATATGAAGTCAAAGCATCCTATCACACAGACAGTCTCGAATTCTTTCAAGGACTGGCAGAAGAACAACAAAAAGTTCTTGAAACAGACTATGCTAAAGCTCTAAATATTCGATTTGTTTATCAATTAGCGGCTCTTGATTTTAATGCAAATAACTATGTCGACTTAGAGGGAATGGATTATCTTGATCGCAACACTCATTACCTCGCCATAAAAGTGGATAATAATGGAGAAGCTAGCCTTGATAATGAAAATCTCGCCAACCTTTTACAAATTAGCATGAAGGCTTCAAATGAAGCCAATAAAGGAAAATTTGAATAAATCTTTAAAGCATGAAAAAATCACCTAAAACAGGTGATTTTTGTGTATTCATCTTATCGATAAACCGTCTTAAATCCGACACTGGATACCCTTACTCTCCCAACTGGGCACTGTAGGCGATAATCTGGTCAACTGTATCAGACAAGAACTGGATGGTATCACGGAGTGGTTTATCTGTTGAGATATCCGCTCCGATAATCATGGCTGACTCAAGCGGTGTCTTGCTACCACCTGATTTTAGGAGATTGAGCCAGTCTTCGGCTCCAGTTTCTGAATGTTTCAGATGAAGGTAACCCGCTGTCGAGATGACTAGTCCAGCTGAGTAGGTGTAGCTATACAAGCCCATGTAGTAGTGGGCCTGGCGCATCCAAGTGAGCACCGCATCGTCGTCAATTTCAATGGCATCTCCCCAGAAATCCGTCAAGACTTCCTTCATAATGCTGTTAAGTTTGCTTGCTCCGAAGGTTTCTCCTTCTTCAATCAATGTATAAACCTTGCGCTGGAAGGCTGCTTCCAAGAGGTGAGTAATAAAGTTATGGAAGTAGGTGTCTGTCAAACGGTGAGCAAGGGCAAAGCGTTTTTGACGCGGATCGTCAGACTGGTGCTCCAAGTAATCACTTAAAAGCAATTCATTGAAGGTTGACGGCGCTTCGACATAGTAAGTAGACATGTGGGCATTAAAGTAACTCTGATGATTGTCAGAAAAGATAAATTGACCAGAATGCCCAATTTCATGAATCAAGGTATAGACATCGCTCAAACGGCCTGTCCAGCTCATGAGGACATAAGGGTGCACGCGATATGGATCCGCCGCATAACCGCCAGAATCCTTGCCACTATTGGCAGCGAAGTCCACCCAACGTTCTTCTTGATAGCGAGCAACTTCCTGACAATATTCTTGTCCCAAAGGTTCAACTGACTTCATGACCAAATCATAGGCGTCGTCAATAGTCACTTCAGGATTAAGAGCACTATCCAAATCCAATTTCCAGTCTGCAAAGGTCATCTTTTCAAGACCATTGACCTTGGCAACATGCTTGAGGTATCTCTGAGCTACTGGTGCAAAGTCCTTCATGATGAGGTCTATCTGACGATCAAACATGGCACGATCCACTTCTTGCTCAGCCAGAAGATAGTCAAAAACTGAGTCGTAGCCCTTCATATCAGCCAAGAGTTTTTCAGACTTGACCTGAGCTAAGTAGGCTGCCGCAGCTGTATTTTGGTGCTTACGAAGTCCCTCTGAGAAGGAACGGAAGGATTTCTCACGAACCTCAGCGTCCTCGTGATTTTGGTAGAAATTTTCATAAGTCACAAAGCTGTTTTTGTAGGTCTTGCCATGGGCTTCAAAGTCAGCCATTTCAAAGTCCCCAGCTCGCATCTTGGTGTAAATATCCTGTGGACTGTAGAAAACTTCGCCCAGATTGGTCAAGGCCTTTTCCACATCTGCCCCAAGATAGTGGGCTTTTTTGATTTTTGCCTGACGAATGGCAGCTGTCAAATGTGGCAGTTCACCCAAACGGTCCAAGACTTCCTCGTCTGCTGCTACCAAAGCGTCGTCAAAGAAAGTCAAGGCTACGCTGGCATCTGTTTCAAATTCCATCCCAGCTTGGGCAATGTTGGCAAAATCTTCATTGCTATAGTCTGTCGTCTGAGGCATAAAAGCATAATTGCCGATATGGCTCATCTGGATATAGATTTGCTCCAATTCCGCAAAGGCCTTTTCAAAATCCTCAAAAGTGTGAAGATTGCCCTTGTAGTCACGGCTAAATTGGTTAATATCTTCGCGTGTTTTCTCAATGGCACGCAAGAAATCCTCACGGTCTTGGTATAGGGCGGTTAAATCCCAAAGTTCCTTCTCTGGAAATTCTGAACGGTGTTTTTGTTCCATTTTCTTCCTCTTATTTCTCTAATTCTAATAATACACTAAGGGCTGATAAGGCATAAAGCGGGGCTGTTTCTGCTCGCAAAATGCGAGGACCAAGTCCTGCAAGAACAGCTCCTTTGGTTTCAAAACTTTCGATTTCCACAGGTGAGAGACCGCCTTCTGGGCCAAAGATAAAGAGCAATTTGGCTCCTGTTTCAAGACCAGTGACTGCTTGCAGAAGCGCAGCGGTTTCTCCTTCTTTTGCTGATTCTTCATAGGCTACTACAATAGAGTCAAACTGGTCCAGCTGGGCTAGAAAGTCTGCTTTTTTTTCGAAAAGCTGAATACTTGGAACGATATTACGCTTGCTTTGTTCGGCTGCTCCAAGGGCAATTTTTTCTAGTTTTTCGGCTTTCTTGCCCAATTTTTTACCATCCCACTTGGCGACGGACCAGTCAGCAGGAAATGCCCAGATTTGGCTAGCTCCCAGTTCCGTCACTTTTTGAGTGATGAACTCCAGCTTGTCTCCCTTGGGAAAGCCGGATGCGATGGTCACTTGGATTGGTAGTTCTACATTATCAGCTAATTCTTCGAGCAATTCAAACTGACGGGCTTCCACATTTAGCACGCGCGCCAAACGCTTGATACCATCCTCAAAGACCAAGGTCACTTCATCATCTTCTTTCAGGCGCATGACCTGAAACATGTGCTTGCTGGTTTCCTTGTCCTCAATGGTGACAGGCGAGGTAGCATTACCCTTGACAAAATACTGCTGCATGCTAGCCTCCAATCACACCAGAAATATCCTTGGTTTTCTTGAAGACACAGGCATTCCACTCCCCTTGGATCATGTGGGTTTCAAGGAAGAAACCAGCTGACTCAGCTGACTCACGTACCATGTCCCACTTGTCCTTGATAATGCCACTCATGATGAGATAGCCTTCATCCTTGACCAA
This sequence comes from Streptococcus oralis SK610, assembly GCF_000257455.1. Lineage (GTDB taxonomy): Bacteria > Bacillota > Bacilli > Lactobacillales > Streptococcaceae > Streptococcus > Streptococcus oralis_CB. The sequence continues at coordinate 60,179 of NZ_AJKQ01000003.1, read as the reverse complement.
GCGATAAGCATCATCCGTCAGATGAATGAGAATATCCGCTAAGATATTAGCCACAATCACGTCTGCCTCAATCTCAACCCCCTTAAGCAAATCTCCAGCAGCAACATGGATATTTTCCATGCCAGGGTTGAGCTCAATATTTTCCTGAGCCACACGAACAGCCACGTCATCCAGGTCATAGGCGAAAATTTCCTTGGCACCCAAAAGTGAACTAGCAATGGAAAGGACACCTGAACCTGTCCCCACATCCAGCACAGTTTCGCCACCACGAAGAACCTGCTCCAAAGCAAAAAGACTCATCTTAGTGGTTGGATGCGTTCCAGTTCCGAAGGCCATACCAGGATCTAGCTTGATAATCTTTTCTCCCGTAGTCGCCTCATAGTCCGTCCAAGACGGCACAATGGTCAAGTCATGAGTGATGCGGGCGGGCTCGTAATATTTCTTCCAGTTGTCTGCCCAGTCTTCCTCAGCCAAGGCAGTCGTCCCCATCTTGACCTCACCCAAATCCATAAAGTCTGTCAATTCTGCTAGACGAGCCTGCAAGTCCGCCTCAACCACTGCCACATCAACCATATTCGGATAGTAGGCGGTCACCACAATTTCTTCCTGCTGATCAACCTCTGGGAAAATCTCACCAAAACGGTCGATATTCCCCACATAGTCCATACTGTCTTCGATCGCAACACCTTGCGCTCCCAGCTCAATCAAGAGATTGGAAACCAATTCCTCTCCCTCACGCTTCACTGTAACTTTTAACTCTTGCCATGTTTCCATAATTAAGATACCAAGCCCGTAAAACACAAAGCCAAAATAGGAAACTCTCTGAAGACGCTTGTGTCTATGAGAAGTTTATCTTTTTGGCACAGTGTTTAGGGCGGGTTCAGTTTAGAAATGTAACCGAACCATCCTTTCTATTTGTCAATCAATTTTTTCATGTAGACCATATCCATACCTTCTTTTTCAGGTTCGATATGGGTTTGGCAGTAGCCATTTTTCTCATAAAAAGCGACCATGCCCGCATCCTGTAATACCGTACACAAATCCCACTGTTTAATAGTCGAAAATTCCTTTTCCAGCAATCTCAATCCCTCAGAACCATAACCTTTTCCTTGATACTGGGGTAAAATCGCTGCCGTTCCCAACCAAGCCTCCGTCAACTCTTCATTGGTCTGAATTCGTAAAAAACCAATCTTTTCTTCATCTTCTTTCACAAAGTAATAATAGCTATTAGGACGTTCTACCAGTTTCCACTTGATTCGTTCGCGGTCCTCCAGATAAGGATCATACTCATCTTGGTATTTCTCATAAACCGCCTTAAAACTGGCTCTTTGAATGGCAATAATCGTTTCTAAATCTTCCGCCCTTGATCTCTCAAGTGTTATCATAATTCTCCTCCAAATAATCCCTCACCCTGTCCTGCAACTGGGGCACAACCTTATCTGAGCTAAGAAACTCCTCAATACTCATCAGTTTGTAGCCCTGTCCCTCATCGCCAAAGACGATACTATCAAACTGTTCCTGCCTTAACTTGCCAACTAGAAAGACGGATTCTTTTCCCTCAAAAAGCATACTTGGGTAAACCTTACTCCAAAGCAGACAATCCTCAGTCAGATGAATTCCTAGTTCTTCGTAAACTTCACGCGCCGCGCACTCAAAAGGACTTTCATTCCCCTCACGGCCACCACCTGGTAACTCCCACATATTAGGCCAAGGAATGCTGGGCTTGTCATCGCGTAAGATAGTTAAAATCCTATCCTCACAAAAGAGGGCAATTTTGCAACCTGTGAAATCAGAAATTTCTATTTCCATATCAGACTCCTTCGGATAATTCTTTCTCCAACTCTGCTAACCAGTTTTCATAATAACGTTTCTCATCCTGCACCAAACGGCTAGTCACCATGTTTTTTCTAGCAATTTTTATAGCCTTGTCAGTCTGATCCATATCTTTCTTTACCAGAAATTGATACCAGGCTTGCATTATCTGCGTATCTGCCATTTTTAGAGATAAGAAGGACTTGACTCCTCGATTGCTTGCATATTCCTCTGCTTTCTCATAATCTCCTTCTAGCAAGGCAATTTGAAGAAGGTATAATTGAGAAATCGTTTTAGACATTGGATTATCTGTTTTCTCTAGCAAAGACTGAAACTGTCGCTTAGCAAGTTCTATATTATCATCCAATATGAATACCAAGCCCTGAAGGGTCTGAACACTTTCTGCAAAACTCCCTCTCACATCCTCAGCAACAGGCACGATAAAGTCTTTCAAATCATATTCTTGAGGAGCTAGCAAGGTCTGGGCAGAATGCCTCAACACCGAATAAGCGTATTTCCTATTTTCAGGCTGTTGTAGCAATTCCCAAATTTTCGCTCCATCGGTAATCCCAACTGGCTTTGCATTGATGAGAAGAAAAGATAGATTTAGACAAATCCAAGTAGCTGCAAAATACCAGTTAGCTGTCAAAAATCCATACAATATCGCCAATAAAATCAAGCTAAGATGAACTATCAAGCCGCCTGCAAGCATCAGGATGATTCTTTGGTCGCTTTCATCTTCTTTCAATCCAATATACTGAGCACCAACATTTTTGAGAACAGCTGTTCGACTAAGAGAAAACTTTCCTGACTTTTTGGTCAGAAGAAAATTCCCTAATCCAAAAGCCACCAGTCGATAGCCAGTCAGGTAACCGCAAAATGCGTGTCCCAGCTCATGAAGGATAAATATCAGATAGATGCTGAAGAAAGTAAATAGGTAACCTAGAACAAAGACAAACGAAAAGTCTAACTCTTTAAAGGCAATTGTCCCAAAAGCAAATCCTAGCATCAAAAAAACAAAGGACAGACCAGAGATAAAAGACAAACCTATTTTCTTCATATACTTCCTCACTAGTTTCTAATACCTCGGATAAGGATAAAACTCCCCTTCCTCCAAGCCAACTTTTCCTTCTTCAAAGACTTCTTGGTTCCATTCCATGACAAATTCTTCTGCTTCTGGGTCTTCCAAAAAGTCCATAAGGGCATCTAGTCCAACCTCTGCAGTGTCCTTGAGGAATAGAGCAAAATAAGCTAAAAATTCACGAGAAAATCCTTTTTTAGGTAGGTAAGGGATGACTGCCAAATAGTCTTCCTCATTGACAGTTGACTTAGCAGGGTTGTAAAAGAGCACCGCTTCCTCAAAGAGGATATCGTCCGATGACACCTCTCCGTCTTCATCCAGCATCTCCACTCCCGTAGCATTTTGCGCTTCCAACAAAAAACTCACTTCAACCGCATGATTGCGCTTGTCCCAACTAATCTCAAAGTCAAAGGGAAAGTTCTTCTCCAACTCTTCCTCTAAAACATCTAAAAATCCGTATGTTGCCATTTTGTCCTCTTTCTATGCGACTCTTTAATCGCCCCGATTGCTCGGAAATATGCTAAAATAGATACTACCATCTTACCACATATACATCAGAAAATCCATGTTAGAAAGGACTGCTATGCCAGACAATCTCGCGCTTCGCATGCGCCCTAAAATCATCGACCAGGTCATCGGTCAAGAGCATCTGGTAGGACCTGGAAAAATTATCCGTCGTATGGTGGAAGCAAATCGTCTGTCTTCCATGATTCTCTACGGACCTCCAGGTATCGGCAAGACCAGTATCGCCTCTGCCATCGCTGGAACGACCAAGTATGCCTTTCGGACCTTCAATGCCACTGTTGATAGTAAAAAACGTCTCCAAGAAATCGCTGAAGAGGCTAAATTCTCAGGTGGCCTTGTACTGCTACTAGACGAGATTCATCGTCTCGATAAAACCAAGCAAGACTTTCTTCTGCCACTCTTGGAAAGTGGTCTGGTCATCATGATTGGTGCTACGACTGAAAATCCCTTCTTTTCTGTCACTCCTGCCATCCGTAGCCGTGTTCAGATTTTTGAGTTGGAACCTCTGTCTAACCAAGATGTCAAAGGAGCGATTCAGATAGCTCTATCTGACCCTGAGCGTGGTTTTGATTTTCCAGTTGAGCTAGATGAGGAGGCGCTGGATTTCATCGCAACTTCTACAAACGGAGATTTGCGTTCTGCCTTCAACTCACTTGACTTGGCTGTTCTTTCTACTCCCGAAAATGACAAGGGCATCCGCCATATCACTCTTGATATCATGGAAAATAGCCTGCAGCGGAGCTACATTACCATGGATAAGGATGGAGATGGACACTATGATGTCCTCTCAGCCCTGCAAAAATCCATCCGTGGCTCGGATGTGGATGCTAGTCTCCACTATGCTGCCCGCTTGATTGAGGCTGGTGATTTGCCTAGTCTAGCGCGCCGCTTGACCGTTATCGCCTATGAAGATATCGGTTTGGCCAATCCTGAAGCCCAGATTCATACCGTAACTGCTCTAGATGCTGCACAAAAGATTGGTTTCCCAGAAGCTCGTATTCTCATTGCCAATGTCGTGATTGATTTGGCCCTTTCTCCAAAATCCAACTCAGCCTATGTGGCTATGGATAAAGCTCTTACCGACCTCAAAACATCAGGTCATTTGCCTATTCCCCGACACCTGCGTGATGGTCACTACAGTGGAAGCAAGGAACTGGGGAACGCTCAAAACTATCTCTACCCCCATAGCTATCCTGGACACTGGGTCAAACAAGATTACTTGCCAGAAAAAATTCGAGATCATCACTACTTCTCTCCAGAAGATACTGGCAAGTACGAACGGGCCTTAGCTCAACGCAAGGAAACCATTGATAAATTAAGAAACTTGTGAAATCCTTTTCAAAAAAAATAATTTTTCCTCTTGAATTTTTTTAAAAAAGTGGTATCATATAAATATAGAAACGCTGTGGTGTACGACTTCACACTTAAGTGTTGACCGACTATTTTTTGTATTATTAGGGAAACAAAAGTCTTCTAACAGCATGTAGGCCGTCTCACACGGAAACAGCTTCAGTTAGAGCGAGTTGCCCACCTGCTTAATTGCGCGGGTTCAATACAAACCGTGAAGTTTCGGCACCAATACAGCTTTTTATTTGCCTTCTTAGCTCAGTTGGTAGAGCAGTAGACTCTTAATCTATGGGTCGCAGGTTCGAGCCCTGCAGGGGGCATCTAAATACAACAGGAAAAGCCTTGATTTCAAGGCTTTTTTTGTATCCTCCCTACTTTTATTCTACCAAAAGATTGTCAAGAAATAATCTTGCGAACGCCTTTTCCAGACATCTCTAATCTGATTACACTCTTCAAAAAATTATTCAAAATTAAAAACAAAAGTCTTGCTTTTCTTTTTATTTATGTTATACTTGTTATCGTATCTGATACAGGTTTATGAAAAGGAGTTCAGATGGATACAAAATTCTCAGTTGCTTTGCATATCTTAACAATGATTAGTGAAAGCAAGGAAACCTTAAGTTCTCAAGCACTGGCTGAGAGCGTTGGGACCAATGCTAGTTACATTCGAAAAGTGATTGCCTTATTGAAAAATGCTGGACTAATCCAGTCTCATCAAGGAAAAACGGGCTACCAACTTAGTAAATCGCCAAAGGACATCACCTTACTTAACATTTATTTTGCAACACAAGAAGTCAGCCACATCAGCTTATTTCCCGTTCACCAAAATAGCAATCCTGATTGCCCAGTTGGAAAACATATCCAAGGAGCAGTTTCACCGCTTTTCGCTAGTGCCGAATCTCAATTAGAGAAGGAATTAGCAAATCAAACTTTAGAAGATGTCATTGACAATCTTTATAAAGATGCCAAACAAAAACGAAACTGATTTGCATGCAGATCAGTTTTAAAAAGACTATACTTGTATCTTTATCAGATACAACAAAAAATAGAAAAGAGAAGACAATGAAAGTCGCACAACACACTACTTATAACAAAAACAATATCACACTGAACATCACAGAAGTCGCTAAACCAAGTATTACAGACAAACAAGTCTTGGTCAAAGTCACCGCAGCTGGTGTTAATCCTCTGGATAACATGATCTCTCGTGGTGAGGTTAAAATGATTGTTCCTTACAAACTTCCTCAAACTGCTGGTAATGAAGTGGTCGGTATCATTGAAGAGACAGGTAGACAAGTCAAAAATCTCAAAGTAGGAGACCGTGTCTTTGGACGTCTGCCACTTGACCATATCGGCGCTTTTGCAGAATACGTTGCTGTCGATAGTCAGTCTCCAGCCAAGGTTCCAGACTATCTATCAGACGAGGAAGCTGCTGCGGTACCTTTGACTGCCTTGACTATCATGCAAGCCTTAGAACTCATGGGCGCTCAAGCTGGGAAAACAATCTTTATTTCTGGTGGTACTGGAGGTGTCGGTGGAATGGCCATTCCGATTGCCAAGGCTAAAGGTTTGACAGTCATCACCAATGGAGCTGGAGATAGTGCTGAGCGTGTATTGACCCTAGGAGCAGATCGCTTTATCGATTACAAAACAGAGGATTATACAAAAACTGTCAACGAAGTGGATTATGTCCTCGATACTCTCGGTGGTGCAGAAACTGAAAAACAAATGTCTATCATGAAAAAAGGTGGTCATCTTGTCTCACTTCGTGCCATGCCAAACGGTACTTTTGCCAAACGCATGAATCTACCAAAATGGAAACAGATGATTATTGGCTTAGCCGGTCGCAAATTTGATAAGATGGCTGACAAATACGGCGTTCACTACCACTTTATCTTTGTAGAAAGCAATGGCGCTCAATTACAAGAGGTAGCTGACCTCTTTAGCAAATTAGAAATCAAACCCTCTATCGATACAGTCTATCCATTTGAAGAAGCGAATAGCGCCTTAGACAAGGTAGCTAATGGTCGCTCACGTGGAAAAACAGTCCTCAGCTTTAAGAAATAAAAATGGAAAACACAATGTCATATCTTACAACTAAAAATCAATACATCACTGTCCAAGAAAACCAAATCGCCTATCGCGAACTCAGCAAAGGCAAATCAAAACTACCTCTTCTGATGCTGGTCCATTTGGCAGCAACTCTCGATAACTGGGATCCAAGACTATTAGACTTGATTGCTGAAAAACACCATGTCATTGTAGTCAATCTTCCTGGTGTTGGAGCCAGTCAAGGCAAAGTGGCGCCAACCATTCCTAGAATGGCTGAGCAGACAATTGACTTTGTAAAAGCGCTTGGTTACGATAAAATCAATCTTCTTGGCCTTTCTATGGGAGGTATGATTGCCCAAGAAATCATCCGAATAAATCCTACTCTAGTCAATCGTTTAATCTTGGCTGGAACAGGTCCTCGAGGTGGAAAAGAGGTCGATAAAGTTACAGGGAAAACCTTTAACTATATGTTTAAAGCGGGACTCCAGCGCATCGATCCTAAACGCTATATCTTCTATAATCATGATGAACAAGGGAAAATCGAAGCTTTGAAAGTCCTAGGACGAATGGGTATGAGAACAAAGGAATTTGCGGATAAAGACATGAGTGTGCCTGGTTTCCTAACTCAACTCAAAGCTATTAAACGTTGGGGGAAAGATCCTCAAGACGACCTAACATTTATCACTCAACCAACCTTAATCGTCAACGGGGACAAGGATATACAGGTTCCAACAGAAAATTCCTATGACATGCATGAAAAAATCGAAAATAGTAAGCTAATTATCTATCCAAACGCAGGGCACGGTTCGATTTTCCAATATGTAGACGAATTTTCAAAAGAACTCATTGCTTTCTTGGAGGACTAATATGGTCAAAACGATTCTGATTACAGGTGCTACTGATGGTATCGGTAAGCATTTGGCAAAGAAACTGGCCAGCCAAGGGCATCAGGTCATCCTTCATGGTCGCAATCCTCAAAAACTTGAGCTGGCGCTTCAAGAGGTTCGAACAGTTTCCTTGAGAGGCAGAGTTTCTAGCTACCTTGCAGAGTTTTCAAAATTAGACGATGTTTATCGTTTTGCGGAGGTAATCAAGCAAGACTTTCAAAGTATCGATGTCTTATTTAACAATGCAGGACTTTATGGAGTAAAAGAACGGAAAGCAAGTGCTGAAAATATCGAATTGACTTTTATGTTATCCGTTCTCATTCCCTATATGTTAACAACTGAGCTAAGCCCCTTGTTAGAAAAAGCGCCTGACGGTCGTATCATTAATACCTCCTCCTATATGCATCATTTTGCCAAGGTCAAGGATTTGGACTTTGGATTTGAGAACAATTATAATCCCGGATTGGCCTATAATAATTCTAAACTTTACACTATTTGGATGACACGCTATCTAGCCAGAGAGTTCTTCTTAAGTGGTTCAAACATCACCATCAATTCTTACCATCCAGGTTTGATTTCAACCAATTTGGGGAACGATTCCAGTGATGAAAAAACGAAAAAGTCTCTCTTTGGCCGCTTGATGAAGTCTCTTTCAAAAGATCTAGACGAGGGAATCGAAACAGGCTACTATCTCACATTGTCAGAAGAGATTAGGGGATTGACTGGCTACTATTTTGATGAAAAGAAAGTGAAGTCAGCTTCTGAAAAAGGATATACTTTTGAGAAAGCACAAGCTTTAATAGCTTACTGTGACGATAAAATCAAATTGTTTCAAACCAAACGGTGAGTAGCCTGACTCTATTTTCCTTTAATGACTAAGTAAAGGTACTTCAAAACTAGTTGATTCTCAATGTAAAAGTTCGTGTAAGGAAAGAAACATCAACAGAAAAAGCCTTGGAATCAAGGCTTTTTTATTATTCTTAGTTACTCGTCTAATCGAATAAACATCATTGCGTTAAGCAAAGAGATGAGAGCGACTGTATTGACATTATTGGAATAGATCAGTCTCTTATTTTCAATCGGCGGAATAATAAAATTAGAAATAATGATGTCGTAAGGTGATTCTTTTAGAGCATCAAGGGATAACTCTAATTCACTCCAAACTTCCAGTTCAAAATTGTTACTGCAATAGTAAGCAAGTGTCTCAGCTACTGATTTTGCATGATACTGATCAAAATTACTCATGACCAAAACCTTTAATTTCGGTTGATTTTGTAAAAGATTTAGCACCAAGTGTTTGCTGTGAGTGATAAACGTATAGGTCAAATGATTGACCTTCATTGAACTACGATCCATATCCAAAGCCTCTAGATAGTGTTCAATCCCTTCCTTCACCTCTGAAACAAAGCGAGGGAAAATATTTTGAAAGTTCTTGATTGTATTACCTTTTTGATCAAATAGGATAAACTCTGTCGATAATTCCTGACGATGCAGATGTGCTGTATTATGCAGATGCCAAATCAGATTGTCCTTATTGTCTACTTGGAGATTATACTCTCTTGATACCTGATCTACTAGTTCGCCCAATAACTGATACGATTTTTTTACATAGCTGTCTGTTTTTGCATGGTTCAGAAACACTTCTTCATCTATGAAAAACATTTTTTGAAAATAGGATACAAACAGTTGACCTATCACTTCTTTATTCAGAGAGATATGATATTCAGAATCAAAGCTCGCTACAATCTCGTTGATTCCTTCTGCCTGCATAAACGATTCCAACAATTGATTGTTAAAAGAGTCTCTCTCAACTTCCATGAAATGACCAAACTTTATGCGATATAAATTTGTAACCAGAAGTAATTTTAACATTCTATGAGTTGATAAATTCATCGGGAAAGAAGTTGCTTTATAGACTAATTCCAATAATTGAGACAAGGGTTCTTGAGAAAAATCTTCAAAGGGCCATTCAAGGAAATAATATTTCTCTGAAAAATACTGGGCAAAAAAGTAACGGATATCAATCTCATTTCCAGTGATTCGAACTGGATTGAGGCTAATTTCAAAACGATATTGTTTCTTAATAATTTTATTAATATGACTGATGATACGATAAAGAGAGGAAGAACTGATATAAAACTCTTTGCAAATACTATCAGTATCACATCCTTCATTAAAGAAGACAAATTCTAAAATTGAAAAGTGGGTTGAATGCTTAAAAAAATGATGATAGACCATCTCAATATCACTATCATCGGTATTAATGATACGGATGCCGTTTGTTGAGGAATGAAATATCAAGTCAGGAAAAGAAGATCTGACATGGGACAAGTCATCTTTTACAGAACGTTCTGCACAGTGCAATAATTCTGCTAGTTCTGAAATATGAAACCAGCGTTTGTTTTCAAACAGTAATTCTAATAATTCTAATTGTCTGTGACTTTTTTTCGATAATAAATCTCTCATGAATAGCTTTTCTCTCTTTATAATAAACTAAAGGATTGTCTTTCAATCTTCATGCAATTATACCACATGGAGTGCATTTATCCTCTTACAACGACTTTTGCTTGTCATAAAAAGACTAGTCTAATCCCTTAGAAACCCAGTAGCATCAATATTTTCTTATTTATTTGTATCTAAAGTGCATTTTTACGGTACGTAATTCAAGACAAACTATTATGTTTCCAAGTTGAGATAGTATATAATTAGTTCAATCAAAGAAATTGACTCTTTGATTTAGAAATAGAAAAGGAGGATACACTATGTTGTGGTCCATTATTGTAGGAGGTCTTATTGGTCTCATCGCAGGTGCAATCACTAAAAAAGGTGGTTCAATGGGATTGATTGCAAATATCTTTGCAGGTCTTATCGGTTCGTCTGTAGGGCAATCACTTCTAGGAAGCTGGGGACCTTCATTGGCTGGAATGGCTATTATTCCATCAATCGTTGGTGCTGTGATTGTTGTTGCAGTCGTTTCATTTCTATTTGGTAAAAAATAAGCATTACCTAATAAGAAATTAAAAGTGATAAGCCATAATTTTGAATACTGTAGACGGGTAAAATTATGATTTAAAGCTTTTCATTTGAAAGGATTTAATATGTCAAAATCAAAGAAAATATTGTTACTTATTTTCTGTATCTTAATCTTGACTATTTTCCTTCCTATTCTCATAGATTATCATCAGGTCAGTGATTTAGATATCCACTTATTCAGTTGGAGAGAACTCTACGCTGAATTCCTGATTGCTAGATATGTCTTTTGGGGGACACTTGTCCTATCTGTTTTAGTTTTACTTTCAATGTTAGTGATACTCTTTTATCCTAAACAATATCTAGAGATTCAATTAGAAACTCAAGAAGATACATTAAAACTAAAAAATTCAGCTATCGAAGGCTTTGTTCGATGTTTGGTCATTGATCATCAGTTGATGAAAGAACCAACGGTCCATGTAAATAGCCGCAAAAATAAATGTTTCGTTACTGTTGAAGGGAAAATTCTTCCTTCAGACAACATCTCAAATCGATGTCTAGTCATTCAGAATGAAATAACTCATGGATTAAAGCAGTTCTTTGGTATTGAACGTGAGGTAAAACTTGAAGTTAAAGTTAAAGAATATGAACCTCAAAAAACGACCAAAAAGACTGTTAGTCGTGTAAAGTAAGGAAGTAAAAATGGAATGGTTTAAAAAATATCAGTATCCAATTATTGCAGGTTTAGTAGGTGTCATTCTCGCTTGCTTTATCTTATCCTTTGGCTTTTTCAAAACACTATTTGTACTAATTTGTGGAGCCTTAGGGGCATTTGCAGGATACTATGTTAAGGAAAAATTTTTAAATAAATAAAGGAGTCTCGTATGTCAAACGTAGATAAAAATGTAGAAAAAAAAGATGTTGCTGTTGTTTCTCAAGATGTTAAAGGAGAACTCACTTATGAGGATAAAGTCATCCAAAAAATCATTGGTCTTTCACTTGAAAAAGTACCTGGACTTTTGGATGTGGATGGAGGATTCTTCTCTAATCTAACAGAAAAAATTATCAATACAGATAATGTCACTCATGGTGTCAATGTTGAAGTTGGGAAAGAACAAGTTGCAGTTGATTTGAACATTGTTGTTGAATACCAAAAGAATGTTCCAGCTTTGTACAAAGAAATCAAAGATGTTGTCGTATCACAAGTTACAAAAATGACTGATCTAGAAGTTGTTGAAGTCAATGTGAATGTTGTTGATATCAAAACGAAGGAACAGCATGAAGCAGATTCAGTTAGCCTTCAAGACCGAGTAACTGACGTGGCTTCTTCAACAGGAGAATTTGCTTCAGAACAATTTGAAAAAGTGAAATCTGGTATCGGTTCAGGTGTTGCTGCTGTTCAAGAAAAAGTAGGCGAAGGTGTTGAAGCCGTTAAGGGCGAAGCAAAGGAAAATGCTCGCGTACACTAATTCATCTGGTCTAAATCAATCAATTTAAAGGAGGCAGAATCATGTCAACAGAAGAAAAATTAAACCAAGCAAAAGGTTCCATTAAAGAAGGTGTCGGCAAAATGATCGGCGATGAAAAAATGGAAAAAGAAGGAACAGCTGAAAAAGTTGTTTCTAAAGTAAAAGAAGTTGCTGAAGATGCTAAAGATGCTGTCGAAGGCGCTATTGAAGGTGTTAAAAACATGCTTCACAAAGATGAAAAATAAGGCTAAAAGTTAGCTGACCTTTTCATCTATAGTAGTCAAAAAGAGGACCGTAAATGTCCTCTTTTTTTGTAGATCGGATTCTAAACACGCTTCCCAATTTTCGTTAAAAGAAATTTTTAATAGGAAAAGCTCTGGTTTCAGGGCTTTTTTACTTGTTTAAAATAATAGCTCCCTTTTAAAGAAAGAAAATTGAAAAGCTTGCACACTACTAGACTAGCTTATTTATCCACCACTTGAGCCTCAAATTGGGCTGGTTGGTTGTCTACATTGGTAATGGTGATCGTGTAGGGTTTGTTATTGGTGGCATCAAATACTTTTTCACCTTGGTAACTCACAACAACTCCATCTTTTTCTAAATAAATATCTGCTTGGTTGTTTGGAAGTTCTTCATCCTCCTTGTCGAAACCATGGCTTTTTATAATTTTTTGTCCCTCTACTTCATAGTAAACATCACCATTACTCTCACTCCAAACACTAGAGCCAGTTAATTTAATTTTACTTGAATCGTTTTTCTTCAAGATGAAGAGTGAATAGTATTCCAAATCTTGTGTTCTGGGATTTACTCTTAAGTTGACAGATTGACCTGGTTGAAGAGTGTATTTGCCATAGTTCAAAACTGAAAAGACAAACCAGACTAGCAGCAAACTATACAAGACTCCTATAATCATTCGTGAGCGTCTACTCTTAAACAAACGTAAAAGTAACACTAAAGAGACAATAAAAAGCAATTCTGTAAACATTTTATCCCCCCTTTCTCATCATCGTTGACATTCTGCACAGAGTCTCGCATCCATTTCTCACTAGTAACATCAACCATACAAAGTCTGATACATCTTATCTAGAAAAGCTTTCAACTCTTTTCGAACAATCTTTAACAGGCGTTCTTCTTCGGCTTGAGAGATAGTCACACTTTCTTTATTTTGATTACTAATATAAGAATAGTATCTACGTTTTAGGGTTAATTGATGATCTAAAATATAGTAGGCATTTATTTTTTCCTCATTTACCATTGTTTCAAATAAAACCGAGACTTCATCCCTTCTAGGATTCGACATTTTCAAATCAATGTCTCCTTTTATCCCTATGGAGTCAATTCCTCCATCCAAGCGGATGGCACCGTCGGGAGGAACAATATAGCCTGCTTTTCGCATGTCAGACGCATATTTTCCTGACGCTGTTAAATGTTTTAAGACGGCAATAGTGTCCTTTTCTTCAAAGGAAGTCTTTAATTGGAAGCGTTCTTGGTGGCTTTGATACTGAGAATAAAGAGTGATACCAACAACTAAGGCAAGTACAGAAGCGAGCAAGATTCGTATTTTTCTAGGTCTCGACATGTTTATCTCCTCTATCTAAGAAATCATAGAAGTCTTGTTTCTAACTTTGAAAGATAACTTCTTTATCCTTGAAAATCCTTGGGACTCTAGTCCCCCGTGACTGTTATCTGCCCTTTTTCATGATGTATTTTCGTATAGGTACTTCAACCATTTGAACGATTTCAAATCCTTCTTTTTGGTAAAGCTTGTAAGCTGTTTGATTTGCCTCATAGACATTTAGAGAAATAGTATCTATGTCATCATTTTCAAAGGCCAAACTAACAAATTTCCTTAAAGCCTGGCCACCTAAGCCTTGCCCCTGTTTCTGGGGGTTGATAAAAAATCTCCCGATATGAAGATTCCTGTCTTCTAGCCTGATTTTCTGGATAAGCCCCACAAACTCTTGTCCATCAAAGATTGAAAAGATTCTTTCCAAATCTTGCAAGACTGGAATTGTCAAGGGAAAAGGAATCATTGTTCCCATCCATTGTTCTTGAAAAGCTTTGCCAAGGGAGTTGGACCATTGGCATACGTGCTGAGCATTTTCTGTGCTCATATTTTCTTCAAAACGAATCATCATCTTGACCTCACCATCTTATCTATGTTTCTTTATTATACTACTTCTCCTATTTTTTACGAATAGATAAGTATGATTGATCTTTATTTTTTTCTCGTCGGGAGCATTCTCGCTTCCTTTCTCGGTTTAGTCATTGACCGTTTTCCTGAGCAATCCATTATTCGACCAGCTAGTCACTGCGATTCCTGTCAGACTCGCTTGCGTCCTTTAGATTTGATTCCGATTATCTCTCAAGTAATTAGTCGCTTTCGCTGTCGCTACTGCAAGGTCCGCTATCCTGTTTGGTATGCTCTCTTTGAATTGAGCTTGGGATTCCTCTTTCTGTCTTGGTCTTGGGGCTGGCTTTCCTTAGGTCAAGTCATCCTCATCACTGCTGGTTTGACCTTGGGAATCTATGACTTTCGCCATCAGGAGTATCCCTTACTGGTCTGGATGATTTTCCACCTAATCCTCATGGCCTGCTCTGGTTGGAATCTGGTCATGTTCTTCTTCCTTGCCCTCACAATCATGGCTCATTTTATCGACATCCGTATTGGAGCGGGAGATTTTCTCTTTCTAGCTTCTTGTGCTCTCGTCTTTAGTGTGACCGAATTACTCATCTTGATTCAGTTTGCTTCTGCGACGGGAATCCTAGCTTTTCTCCTGCAAAATAAAAAGGAAAGACTTCCTTTTGTTCCTTTCCTCTTACTTGCTGCGACTATAATAATTTTCTATCAGTTCTTATTAGTTTGTTGAATTGGGAACCCAAAGCTCAACTTCTGCATCCATGGGATTACCGTTTAAAAGTATTTCTAAGATAATTCCATCATTGTAAAGCGAACTATATTCTCCCTCAAAAAAGTTATCCTCCAATTTATCAAACAAGAGTCTTGATTTATCACCACTGGCTGAGCTTACTAAATAATCTTTCTCTGGGACAAGAATGCTTTCGTAACCTGCCACAGCATTATTTGCCGCAACTCCTGCGTAGTATTGTATACCATCTTTATGAGGAACTATCAAAGCATAGCCTCTTTTATCTAGAGAATGGGGCATCAATTTTCCTAGCATTCCTTCTTTAAATAACCGAGTATAGAATGCCGTTTTCTCTTTAGAATAGTGATGTTCATGAACTGTAGTTCCTTCTATCAAAATACTCTTGCCAACTAAGGTAAACGATGGTTTAGTTTGATGTTTCATTATATGAACTCCTTTCTTTATGGTATAATCATAACAAAGGTAATATGACAACTATCTGTCATATTTAAGGAGAAAATTATGAAAATCGACCGTCAAATGGGGATTATTTCTCATTTAGTAAATAAACGAAAAACAACAGCTAAAGAATTATCAGAACTTTTTAAAGTCAGCACACGAACTATTATGAGAGATATTGATGATTTATCTCTTGCAGGCATTCCTCTCTATGTAATGAAAGGAAAAAATGGAGGCATTTTTCTTATGGAAGACTTCCAAACTGACAAACCTCCCCTGACCCAATCCGAACGGCTTTCGATCGAATCTGGTTTAAAAAGCCGTTATCAAGTATTGGAAGATGCCTCTACTTTCAATGCTATATTGAAATTAAATGCTACCAATACATACTCTGATTTCGAAATTGATTTATCTCTATCTCAAGGGAACTTGGAAATACGAACTTTGATTTTTAAGTTATTGGAAGCTATCAGAGGTAGAGTAAAAATAAAATTTTCCTATATTAATTCACAAGGACTGGTGAGTCAAAAAAATTGTGAACCTTACCGTATTGTCTATAAGGACCGGAGTTGGTATATGGATGCCTACGATACTGATAAAGCGCGTTTTTCTGTTTTTAAAGTTGCTAGAATTAGTGAACTTACTCTCTCCGATACTTTTTCAAAAAGACATTTTACACCACTTCCCTATGATGGTGGTGCTTGGATGAATGAAAACAAAGTACCTGTCATCCTGCATGTCCAGAAAATTATTCTTGATCGATTTGTGGAACTCTTAGGCTATAATGCCATAAAACCTATTAATAGCGATATTTACGAGATTACTTATCCGTTAAACGACAATGATTGGGGATACAATACCTTGCTTGCTTTTGGAAAATACATCACTGTTATATCTCCTAAGCATTTCCTGAAACATTTCACCAACTATATAGATACCATTCATAAGCAATACCCAAACTAATATTCAACTGTCATTCATGAACTTATACCCTCAAAAGAAAAAGGAAAGACTTCCTTTCGTGCCTTTCCTCTTACTTGCTACTTGTTTGATTATTTTTGGTAAGCTACTGCTTGTTTGATAAAGTCCTCAATTGGCTCTCCTTGGTGGAGAGCTTTTACAATTTTCGAACCGACGATAACGCCATCTGACACCGCATTGAAACGTTCTACATCGGCTTGACTAGATACACCAAAACCTGTCAAGACTGGGATGTCAGCTACTTGATGCAATTGTGCCAAGTGCTTGTCCAAGTCTGCACGGTAATTTCCTGACCTCCCTGTCACCCCATTGATGGCAACGGCATAGACAAATCCCTCAGCTCCCTTGATTAACTCTTTTTGGCGCTCGAGTCCTGTGGTCAAACTAACTAGGGGAATCAAGGCGATATCTGTGTCTGCCAAAAAGGGCTCTACAAAGTTGGCATGCTCATGAGGCAGGTCTGGGATAATCAAGCCCTTAACTGCTGTATCTGCCAGATCTTTGACAAATTTCTCCACTCCGTACTGAAAGAGGGGGTTGAAGTAGGTCATGATGACAAGCGGAACTTCTGTTTGAATGGTTTTCAAGGTTTCAACCAAAGCCTGGGTAGAAGTTCCATGAGCTAGACTGCGCAAGCCTGCTTCTTCGATTACAGGTCCATCTGCAACAGGGTCTGAAAAGGGAATACCCACTTCAATAGCAGAAACACCCAAATCTTCTAAAAAGTGGATTGTTTCAGCGAGACCATCCAAACCTTTCTCATGGTCTCCAGCCATGATATAGGGAACGAAAATTCCTTTTCCTGCTGCTTTGATAGCGTTCAATTTTTCTGTTAGTGTCTTAGACATGGGCTTCTCCCTTCTTTGCTGCATCTGCTTCCAAGCGGTCTTTGACTTGAACCACATCCTTGTCCCCACGACCAGATAGGCAGACAATCATAGACTTGTCTGGACCAAGTTCTTTGGCCAATTTCACCGCGAAGGCAATGGCATGGCTAGATTCCAAGGCTGGGATAATCCCTTCCACGCGAGACAAGAGTTTGAATCCTTCCAAGGCTTCCTCGTCCGTCACAGGAACATAGCTGGCACGTTTGATATCGTGGTAGTGTGAATGTTCTGGACCGATACCAGGATAGTCCAAACCTGCTGAGATAGAGAAGGCTTCAAGAATTTGACCATGAGCGTCTTGGAGCACATCCATGAGAGAACCGTGAAGGACACCTGGACGACCCTTGGTCAAGGTAGCTGCGTGGTGCTCCGTATCCACACCTAGTCCTGCTGCTTCAGCTCCATACATAGCCACTGACTCGTCTTCCACAAATGGATGGAAAAGGCCGATGGCATTCGAACCACCACCAACACAGGCTACTAGGGCATCTGGCAAATCTTGACTTGTCAAGTCACGGTACTGTTGTTTAGCCTCTCGACCAATGACACTTTGGAAGTCACGAACGATTTCTGGGAAAGGATGAGGTCCCAAGGCAGAACCAAGGATATAGTGGGTATCATCGATATTCGCTACCCAAGAACGAAGGGCTGCATTGACCGCATCCTTAAGCACGCGCGAACCATCTGTCACAGCCTCAACCTTAGCTCCTAAAAGCTCCATACGGAACACATTAAGTGCTTGGCGTTTAACATCTTCCTCACCCATGTAAATGGTACATTCCATGTTGAAGAGGGATGCAGCTGTTGCAGTTGCCACACCGTGCTGACCAGCACCAGTTTCTGCGATAATTTTCTTCTTGCCCATGCGTTTAGCGAGGAGAACTTGTCCTAAGGCATTGTTAATCTTGTGGGCGCCTGTATGGTTGAGGTCTTCACGTTTGAGATAAATCTTGGCTCCGCCGATATGCTGGGTCAGGTTTTTTGCATAGTAAAGGGGAGTTTCACGTCCTACATACTGGCGCAAAAGTTGGTTTAACTCCTCTTGGAAACTTGGATCTGCCTGACTTTCACGATAAGCTTTTTCCAGCTCCAAAACTGCTGTCATCAATGTTTCTGGGACGAAACGTCCGCCGAATTTTCCGTAAAATCCATCTTTATTTGGTTCTTGATATGCCATGCTTTACCCTCTCTATAAATCTTCTAATCTTTTCATGATCTTTTTGTCCATCTGTCTCCACTCCACTCGATACATCTACTGCATAGGGAGTAAAGTGTTGAATTGCTTTTGCTACATTGTCTTCCTTAAGGCCACCTGCGATAAAGAAGGGCTGAGCTAGTCCTGTCGTATCCAGTTGACCCCAGTCAAAGGTCTGGCCACTCCCAGCAACAGGGGCATCAAAGAGTAGATAATCTGCCTGAGAATTTGGCACATGACCATTTCTATCCACTTGCACCGCCTGAATGCTGGCACAAGGTAAATCCTCAAACAAATCATCCGCTACCTGACCATGAACTTGAACCAAGTCCAAGCCAACCTTTTCAATCGCTTCTAACAGTTGAGCTCGACTTGGTGAAACAAATACTCCAACCTTATTTATATTTGAAGGGATGAGATTAGCCAGCTCAGCAGCCTGATCCAAGGTCACCTGTCTTTTACTGGGTGCGAAGACAAAACCGATGTAGTCTGCCCCTGCTGAAACGGCTGTTTCCACCGCTTCTTTGGTTGATAATCCACAAATCTTAACCTTTGTCAATCTGCAACTCCTTGATTCTTTGAGCCACATCCTCTGCCTGCATAAGAGCTGTCCCTACTAAAATTCCATTAAAGGATGATGCTAGTCGTTCCGCATCCTGCCCTGTGAAAATAGCAGATTCAGAAATGTAATAGTGACCTTTCTTAAAGTGCTGGGCCAAGTCTACACTGATCTGCAAGTCGACTTCAAAGGTGGTTAAGTTGCGGTTGTTAACTCCAATAATCTCAGCACCCAGTCTGTGGGCTACTTCTAGTTCAGCTAGATTGTGGGTTTCCACCAAGACTTCCAGACCAAGCTCTGTCGCGTAATCATACAGTTCCTTGAGACGTTCTTCGGACAAGGCGGCCACAATGAGCAAGATGACTGTCGCACCTGCATTGCGAGCGCGGACGATTTGCTTTTCATCGATGATAAAGTCCTTGTTGAGCGTCGGAATGTTTACCTGACTGGAAATCTCACGCAAATAATCCAAATGCCCTTTAAAGAAAATCTCATCTGTCAAAACCGATATCATCACTGCACCATTCGCTTCATAAGTCTGGGCCTGTTGCACAATATCCACATCGAGATTGATATCTCCCAGACTAGGGCTAGCTTTCTTGACTTCAGCAATTACCTGTAAACGGTCACGGTGATTCTTCAAAAATTCTGCCAAGCGATAGGTCTGGCGCAAGGGCTGGATTTCCTCCAGCTCCATCTGCTTGACCTCACGCACCTTCTGCTCTAAGATTCGTGCTAAAAATTCCTGACTCATTTTTGGTACTCCTGTAACAGTCTGAGTTTTTCAAGGGCCTTGCCACTAGCAATCACTTGACGGGCCAAGGCAACTCCTTCCTTGATACTAGCTACCTTACCATTAGCATAGAAACCAAGACCAGCATTTAGAACTGTCGTTTCCAAGAATGGGCTTGGTTCGTTTTTAAGAACACTAAGCAAAATTTCTGCATTTTCCTGAGCATTCCCTCCACGGATATCTTCGATAGCGTAGCCTTCCATCCCCAAATCCTCTGGAGTGAAGCTTGACAAGGTGATTTCGCCATTTTCAAGAAGAGCAATATTGGTTGTTCCGTTCAAGCCAGCTTCATCAAGCCCTTCTGGTCCAGCAACCACAATAGCACGTTTGCGACCCATATTTTTCAATACCTGAGCTGTACTTTCTAGAAGTTCTGGACGACTAATTCCAAGAAGCTGTGTTTCCAAGGCCATTGGGTGAATCAGGGGACCAGTCAAGTTCATAATCGTTGGAATTCCCAACTCCAAACGAGCTGGCATGATGTATTTCATAGCTGGGTGCATATTTTTTGCAAAGAGAAAAACGATTCCAGTTTTATCGAAAACCTTACCTAGTTCAGCTGGTTTGAGGTCTAGATTGATACCCAAGGCTTGAAGGACATCTGCCGAACCCGATTTAGAAGAAATCGAGCGGTTACCGTGCTTGGCCATATGAATGCCACCACCAGCCAAGACAAAGGCTGCAGTTGTGGAAATGTTAAAACTGAAGGACTTGTCCCCACCTGTACCACAGTTGTCCATGGCGTCATGGATCTCTGTCGGTATGTGTTGGGCATGTCCTCTCATGACTTGTGCAATGGCTGTGCGTTCTTCCGGTGTTTCCCCCTTCATCTTAAGGGCCAATAGGAGAGAAGCAATCTGCGCTTCAGTTACACGCCCAGTTACGATACGCTCAATGACATCCGTCATTTCCACACCTGATAAATTTTCAAATTTTGCTAGTTTTTCAATAATCTCTTTCATCCTAGTTTCCTCACTTTACAACCTTCTCGATAAAATTCCGAATAGAAGACAAGCCGTCTGGCGTTCCGATACTCTCCGGATGGTACTGGAAGCCATAAATTGGAAGGGTTTTGTGTTGAATTCCCATAATGGCTTGGTCATCAGTCGAACGAGCTGTCACTTCAAAGTCTTCTGGCATTTCTTCAATCAAAATACTATGGTAACGCATGACCGGACGGCCATCCTCGATGCCTTGATAGAGAACAGAAGGCGCTTCAAAGCTGATATGGCTCTGTTTCCCATGCATGACCTTGGGAGCCAAACCTAGCTTTCCACCAAAGACTTCTGCGATGGCTTGGTGACCCAAACAAATCCCTAGAATTGGCTTCTTGCCTGCAAAGTCACGAATCATGTCTTCCATCTTTCCAGCATCAACTGGCCAACCAGGACCAGGAGAAAAGACCAGACCATCTGCTTTTTCAGCTTCTTCATACAGCTTGGGATCATCATTTCTCAAGACCTGCACTTCTGCAAAATTCCCAATGTACTGCGCCAAGTTATAGGTAAAAGAATCATAGTTGTCAATCAATAAAATCATGGTCTTAGTTCTCCAATTCTAGTCATAGATTTAGCCTTGTTAATGGTTTCTTGGTATTCGTTTTGGGCGATGGAGTCGTAGACAATCCCTGCCCCAGCCTGTACATAGGCTGTTTGATTTTTGAGAATCATTGTTCGGATGGCGATAGCGAAATCCATATCACCCGTCGCAGACAAGTAGCCGATTGCTCCTGCGTATACGCCTCGTTTTTCCGTCTCCAGTTCATAGATCCGTCTCATGGCCCGAATCTTTGGTGCTCCTGAAACTGTTCCAGCTGGAAGTGTAGCTTTCAAGGCATCCATGGCAGTGAGTTCTGGAAGCAAACGCCCTTTCACCACGCTGGTCAAATGCATAACATAGCGGAAGAGCTCCACTTCCATATACTTGGTGACTTGAACACTTGCCGTTTCAGAGATGCGACCGATATCATTACGTCCCAAATCTACTAACATCCGATGTTCTGCTGTTTCCTTCTCATCAGAAAGGAGGTCTGTCGCCAAGGCCTTGTCCTCTTCATCCGTAGCCCCTCTTGGTCGCGTACCTGCAATCGGATTGGTTGTCACGATGCCATTTTTGACAGAAACCAAACTTTCAGGACTGGCACCGATAATTTGATAATCCCCAAAGTCGTAGAAATAAAGGTAATTAGATGGATTGGTCACGCGAAGATTTCTGTAGAAGTCAAATGGATTTCCAGTAACCTCTGCTGAGAAACGCTGGCTGAGCACGCATTGGAACATATCACCATTACGAATCAAGTCGCGAGCTGTTTCCACCATTTCCTCAAACTTCTGAGGAGCGATATGCGGTTTGAAGTTCAGCGGAGATAGATCCAAATCTTCAAATTCATTTGGAGCAGGAATGCGTAATTCCTCAAGCACTTGGTTCAAGGCTTTTTCCAAGTCTTCTTGACTGCGCTCGCTGTAAAGAGCATCCTCGATAACATGAATTTTTTCCTTCTTGTGGTCAAAAACCATATAGCTCTCATAGACAAAGAAATGCATGTCTGGCGTCCCAATGGTATCTTCAGGGATTTGACCGATTTCTTCATAGAGCGAAATCATATCGTAACCGACAAAGCCAATAGCTCCCCCACCAAAAGGTAGGTCTGAATGGTGCTGGCTCTTATGAGTCACTTCATAAAGGAAATCCAAGGGATCCCGATTAATCACTTGACCATTTTGATAAAGGACTCCATTTTCAAACTGAATCTCAAAAACAGGATTATAAGCTAGGATAGAAAAACGAGCGGTTTCCTTGTCTCTCGGAATACTTTCTAAGATCACCTTGTGTTGCCCTTTTAAGCGCATATAAGCTAAGATTGGTGATAAAACATCTCCATGAATGATTCGTTCCATTGTAATTTCCCTTTCAGTTTCTTATTTTTAATTTTTGGTCTTTTTTCTATTTCCCTTAAATAGTGCGGACGGGAGGTAAAATTATCCAGTGGATGATTTTAGAAATCCATGAAATGAAAGACCTAATTTTCGAGCTCCTCGCTCATTCATTTCTAGGCTCAGGCTAAAATAGTTCCCCGAACTATTTTACTCTCAAAAATTCCGTTCTAGAGAAGTATCTTTGCTTCTCTAGAATACCACTATGGCGGGAAATAGCGGTTCAATGCTCACTTCGTTCACAAATATTTTATAGAAATCTATCTATTGATGAAGTATAGTTTAAAACTGATGACCATATCTACGATAAATATATAAAAATCCCCACGCAAAATAACTTGCGTGAGGACGAAATTCGCGGTGCCACCTCAATTATAGGATTTCTCCTATCTCTCATTCCTGTCTCAGAACTTTCCTATAACAGGCTGTGCGATAAAGGGCACTCCCTTGAGAATTATGTTTTCTTCTCTCGTTTCAGATAGACCCAACCTTACAGCTTTCTCTGCTTGTTTCCAGCAACCACAAGCTCTCTGTGAGAGAAAAGACTGTAATTTTTCCATCTATTATTTTTTATCTTCTAGGTAGTCCGCAATCGCAGCTACGTCCTTGTCTCCACGACCAGAGACATTGATGATGATGATCTCATCTTTACTTAGTTTTGGTGCACGTTTAACCGCTTCTGCGATAGCGTGCGAACTTTCAATCGCTGGGATAATCCCTTCTGTCTTGCTAAGAAGGAGCAAGGCTTGAACCGCTTCTTCATCTGTCGCTGCCACATATTCTACGCGGCCAGAATCTTTAAAGTAGGCGTGTTCTGGACCAACCCCTGGATAGTCCAAACCAGCTGAGATAGAGTAAACTGGCGCCAGCTCTCCATCTTCCTTAAAGACTGCATAGGTCTTCATACCATCGACAATTCCGATACTACCTTTTGTCATAGTAGCTGCGTGCTTGTCTGTATCAAGTCCATGACCGGCAGCTTCGACCCCAACCAATTTGACTTCTTCATCAGCCACATACTGTGAAAAAGCTCCGATGGCATTAGAACCACCACCTACACAGGCAATGACGTAGTCTGGTAAACGGCCTTCTTTTTCTAAGATTTGACGGCGAGATTCTTCACTGATGACCTTTTGGAATTCATGAACGATGGTAGGATAAGGATGAGGCCCTACAGCAGATCCCAAAACGTAGAAGGCTTCAAGGTCATTCATCCATGCTCCAAAGGCTGCATCAACCGCATCCTTAAGAGTTCGTGTCCCCGTTTCAACTGCGTGAACGGTCGCTCCCATCATCTCCATACGGAAGACATTGAGACGTTGACGCTCCACATCTTCTGCCCCCATGTAGACATCACAGGCCATACCAAACTTGGCTGCAGCAGCTGCTGTCGCAACACCGTGCTGACCAGCTCCTGTTTCTGCGATCACTCGTTTTTTGCCCATACGTTTGGCAAGAAGAATTTGTCCTAAAACGTTGTTGAGCTTGTGAGAACCAAGGTGGTTAAGATCTTCGCGCTTGAGATATATCTTAGCTCCACCTAGGTGGTCTGTCAAACTTTCCGCAAAATAAAGCGGTGTTTCGCGACCAGAATAATCCTTCAAGTAATGACGAAATTCTGCCAAAAATTCTGGATCATCCTTGTACTTGTCAAATGTCACTTCCAACTCATCCAACAAAGCCTGAATCGGCTCCGGTACAAAACTACCACCAAATTGTCCAAAATAACCTTTAGTTGTCATAAAATTTTTCCTCTTTCAGTATTAATTTAAAGATATGAAAAAAGCCCACACACAGAATATACTTCCATGTGAGGGCGTTGGTAACGCGGTGCCACCTCAATTATAAAGGGACTATTCCCCTTTACATCTCTGCCTTGTCTAACAACAAGTTGCACTGTAAGGTGTGCGCACCGAATTTTCATTGTTTCAAATTCATTTTTAAAATCAGCCCACTTTCACTACTTCAACCACCTGTTCACAATCACCACAAGCTCCCTGAAGATCAAAAATAGTTACTTTTCTGATTTGTTGAGAATATTATATGTTATTGTCCGCTTTTTGTCAAGATTTTTTATTATTTTTTTCTAGAACCGAGGATTTCTTCAGAAATTCTCACCAAAGTCTGAACGATGTAATCAACTTCTTCATCGCTTAATTTAGTGTGAAGAGGAAGCGTAATTTCATTTTCAAAGAAGGCATAGGATCTTGGATAATCTGCCATATCAAAACCAAGATTCTTATAGGCTGTCAAGAGAGGAAGCGGTTTATAGTGTACATTACTTGCAATTCCTGCTTTGGCCAATTCTTGAATGATAATATTGCGTTCTTCTAAGCTTGCTCCTTCTACATGAGTGATGTATAGGTGGCGTGAAGATTCAACAGTATCAGTCTTGTGTGCCAATGGACGGATACGAGAACCTGCAAAACCTCGATCGTAGCGGTCCACGATGTCCTTACGACGTTGTAGCAAAGCTGGGTAACGATCCAATTGTACCAAACCAATCGAAGCCATGATATCCGTCATGTTGCACTTGTAGGCTGGTGTTACGATATCGTATTCCCATGAACCCAATTGCATCTTGGCAAGAGCATCTTTGGTTTGACCATGAAGGGAAAGGATTTGGAACTCCTTGTACATCTCTTCGTCGTCAATCGCTGGATTGGCTTTCCAAGTCGCACTTCCTCCCTCAGCCGTTGTAAAGTTCTTAACGGCATGGAATGAGAAGGAAGTAAAGTCAGCGATCGAACCAGCTGGTTGCCCTTTGTAAGTAGATCCCAAAGCATGGGCACTATCAGAGACAATCACAATACGGTTAAAGGCTTTTTGCCACTTGCTAGCAGCTGTAAAGAGATCACGTTTTTTCTCCACAACTTGGAACAAACGGTCATAGTCGCACACAATCCCTGCAAGCTCAACAGGAATAATCACCTTAGTTTTCTCAGTAATAGCTTGCTCAAGCAAGTCATAGTCCATTTCAAAAGTATCTGCTTGAATATCCACCATGACAGGTGTCGCTCCTACGTGTGTGATGACACTACATGAAGCTGTATAGGTCATAGCTGGAACGATGACTTCATCACCTGGTCCCACTTCCAAAACACGTAAAATCAACTCAAGGGCAGTAGTCGCAGAGTTGAGGCAGACAGTCTTAGGTGTCTGTGTGTATTGGGACAAGCGACGCTCCAGTTCTTTTGTCTTAGGACCTGTTGTAATCCAACCAGAACGAAGGGTATCTGCTACTTCAGCAATTTCAGCTTCTGTAATATCAGGCGGTGAAAATGGAATATTGTAATTTGGCATTGATTTGCTCCTTTTATCTGTACTCATTTTCTCATGACTACTTTATTTTAGCACTTCAAACACGGTTTGAAACATGATTTTGATGTCTCCAAGGAAACTAAACTCTCGGAGATAGGCGAGGTTATAGCGCATCTTTTCAGGAAGGACGTGTTCGACATAGGCCTGGTCAACTGACAGACCTTTCTCCGTCATTTGACTGATGATGGTGTCCTCATCCTTGTAGTTGATACTAGCTGGAGAGGTGATTCCGGCTGGTAAGAGCAAGGTCGCCATCATTTCAGGGCTATACTGCTCGGTGTAACGTGGCACCTCAGGTCTTGTGCCTACAAAGGACATCTCGCCTTTAAGGACATTGACCAGCTGAGGTAGTTCGTCCATGCGCACACGGCGAATGAAATTTCCCACTTTGGTAATGCGACTATCATTAGCTGAAGTCACCAGACTTCCTTTTTTATCCGCATCCGTCACCATAGTACGGAACTTCCAAATCTTGAACGGACGGTTGTACTGGGTCACGCGCTCTTGCATGTAAATGACAGGTCCCTTGCTATCCAACTTGATCCAAATGCTCAAGATGAGAAAGATGGGGGAAGTCAAAATCAGTAAAACCAAGGCCAGAACCCAGTCCAGACAACGCTTGAAAATCAGCGAACCTTTCCTTTTAGAGACAAGCTGGTAGTAAGACTCAACCTCGCTTGATTGCATTTCCACGGGCAAGTCTTCCCATTTCAGCATGCTGTTTCTCCTTTGTTTTTATTATACTATTTGTCAACATTTTTCATTATACCACAAAATAGAAAAGGCGGTGCAAGAAATCTGTAATTTAAAGAATTTCCTTCTTATACTCAATGAAAATCAAAACGCAAACTAGGAGTCTAGCCACAGGCTGCTCAAAGTACAGCTTTGAGGTTGCAGATAAAGCTGACGTGGTTAGAATAGATTTTCAACGAGTATTAGGACATGGCACCTGCCTGCAAGCTATACATCTTGTGATAGGTTCCTTCCAAGGCCAAGAGTTCCTCATGGGTTCCACTCTCAATGATGCGCCCCTTGTCCAAGACATAGATGCAGTTGGCGTCTTGGATGGTCGAAAGGCGATGGGCGATGGCAATGGTTGTCCGCCCCTGTCTCATCTTAGCTAGGGAATCTTGAACCAAACTTTCTGTTTCCGAGTCAATATTGGCTGTCGCTTCATCCAAAATCAAGATTTTAGGCTGACTTGCGACTGTTCTGGCAAAGGCAAGAAGCTGACGCTGTCCAGTAGAAAAGCTCGAACCACGCTCAGACACAGGTGCATCATAATCCTGCGGAAGCTCCTGAATAAAGGAATCTGCATCCACAAAGGCAGCCGCAGCCTGGACCTCTTCATCACTAAGATCTTGGTACATGGCGATATTGGACTTGATAGTCCCATGATAGAGGAAGGGATCCTGCAAGACTAGACCGATATTTTTTCTCAGCTCTTCCTGACTGTAGTCCCTAATATCCACACCATCCAAGAGAACTCGACCTGACTGAAATTCATAAAAACGCATGAGGACATTGATAATGGAAGATTTCCCCGAACCTGTATGACCTACAAAGGCAATGGTTTCGCCCTTGTTAACTGAAAAGGAAATATCATCCAGAATCTGGTGTTTGCCGTCATATGAGAAACACACATGTTCAAAACGGATATTGCCCTCTTTGATTTTGGCTTGCCCATTTTCTTGAAGAGGCTCATAGGTCTTCTCGTCAATCAAGGCAAAGACACGACCTGCAGACACCATGGAAGTTTGAAGGGTTGAAAAGTTTTGCGTCACCTCAATTAAGGGATCAAAGAGACGGTTGATGTACTGGATAAAGGCATACATAGTTCCGGCCGTTATCCCTATAGAAAGACCACGGTAACCAAAGTAGGCCATCAAAACGGCGTAGCCTAGGAGTTTCAGCAAACTCATGGCAGGTCTCAAAAAGAGGGCATCCAAGGCTACAGATCGGTTGGCATAGACCAAGTGTTCTTGGTTGATTTCATCAAATTCTGCTTGCAGGCGCTTCTCTTGGTTAAAGGCCTGGATAATCCTGATTCCCTCGATATTCTCTGCCAGCTTACTATTGATATCCGACAAGAGACTTCTGGTTTTTTCGATGATTTTCACTGATTTTTTCCGATAGAGATTGACCAAAAGGAAAATCAAGGGAAGAAATAGCAAAACTAAAGCTGTCAAACGAAAATCCAGCACCAACATGGTATACAGAGTTGTCAGAAAGATAAAAACTGCTGAGATAAAGCTGGATAAAATCCCTGAAAACATATCACTGATGGTCTCGGTATCATTGGTCAAACGAGAAACGATGGATCCTGCTGGCGTCTTGTCAAAATAAGACATGCCCAGTTTTTCCATATTGGCAAAGGCATCCCGACGAATATCTCTGACAATACTGTAGGACACCCGCGCAAAGAGAAGATTTCCAACATACTGAACTAGAGTTTGCAGGAGATAAAGACCATAGTAGACCAGCAAAACGGTCACGGCCAGTTGATTAAGATTGCTGAGGTACTGGTCGATAAAGTGGGAAGCCACAAGGGGAATGATGCTTTTAATGACCGTAGTCGCAAGGAGAAAACTTAATGCCAAAAAGGTCAGGAGGCCGTAAGGCTTGAGATAGGACATCAAGCGCTTCAATACAGTCCATTGTTCTTTCTTATTCTGCATCTTCTTCTCCTTTCATTTCCAACTGCTGAGACTGGTAGGTTTGGGCATACCAGCCATTCAGGGCTAGCAAGTCTTCGTGCGTTCCCTGTTCGATAATCTGCCCATTTTGCAGAACCAGAATCAAATCTGCATGGACAACTGCACTGAGACGATGGGCAGTGATGATGGTTGTCTTATCCTTACGCGTTTCCTTGAGGTTGTCGATAATCGCATACTCTGTCTTGGCATCCACGGCGGACAAGGAATCATCTAAAATTAAGATATCAGGATCTAAAATCATAGCTCGACTCATAGCCAGACGTTGCTTTTGACCACCTGAGAGACTGACTCCTTTTTCACCGATCAACGTATCAAATCCCTGAGGCATGGCTACAATGTCTTGGTAAACTTGGGCTAGCTTAGTCGCTTCCTCTACCGTTGAAAGGGGTAAATTAGGATTGCCAAAGCGGATATTGTCTAAAATAGAGGTCGCAAAGAGGAACTGGTCCTGAGGAACATAGCCCATAAGGCTGCGAAGGTCCGTCAGACGATAATTCCGAATGTCATGACCATTTAGGTAAATAGCTCCTTTATCTACATCGTATTCTCGCAAGAGAAGTTTAATCAAGGATGTTTTCCCAGAGCCTGTCTGACCAACCAAGCCCAGAGTTTGCCCTTTTGCCAAGCTAAAGTGAATATCCGTCAGTGTTTCTTCATTTTCAAAGGCAAAGCTGTCAATAGCATACTCCAAGCGCCCATTTTCAATACCGTCCAGAGGAAATTCAGGATCTTTTACAGGTGATTCCTGAGACAAAAGATCCTCAATCCGCTGATAGGACACCTTCCCTCGCTGAGTAATATTAAAGAGGAAACCAATAGCCATAAGAGGCCAAACCAGCATATCCAAGTAGCTGATAAAGGTAACCAGATTTCCAACCGTAATCTGCCCCTCCTGAACAATCAAAGAACCGACCAAAAGAGTTAAAACGTAGGACGAACCAACAAACAAGAGAACCATAGGGTCAAAGAGACTATCGTATTTCATGGTTTGGAGATTCTTTTGGAAGGTCAATTCATTGACTGCCTGAAAGGACTTCAACTCATCCGCCTGATAACCGAAAGATTTGGTCACTTTGATACCTGATACAGACTCCTGCACCTTGTTATTGAGTTCAGAAAAGGCTGCCTGTGACTCGCCAAAGGCCTTGTGGGTCTTTCTCCCTAGACGACTGGTCGCATAAGCCATAAAAGGCAAGGGAAGAATGGCAACCAAGGTCATTTGCCATGAAATGCTAAAGAGCATGGTCAACAAAGTCACCAGTGCCGTGATAGAAGCATCCACTGCTGACATGACTCCGCCACCTGCCAGACGCGTCAAGGCATTGATGTCATTTGTAGCGTGTGCCATCAGATCCCCCGTCCGATAGGTCTGATAAAAGGCTGGCGACATTTTAGTAAAATGCTCAAACAAACGAGACCGCATAATCTGCCCCAGACGGTAGGAGGTGCCAAGGATATACATGCGCCAAACATAGCGTAGATAGTACATCCCAAAGGCTGCTAGCAGTAGATAAAATAGATTAAGAAGGAGGTCCTGCTGGGTTAATTTCCCCGACGTAATGGCATCAATGACCCGCCCCATGACCATGGGGGGAATGAGATTGAGGACGGAAACCAAGACCAAGGCCACAATCCCGACTAAATAACGGCGCTTTTCTAACTTGAAAAACCACCAGAGTTTTTGAATAATGGACATAAAATCCCTTTCTGATTGCAAATGGAAACCTGAGGCAGAGACCTCAGGTTTTTCTTATTCATAAGTTACGACTGAGACGACACCCTTGTCATACTCAGCGATAAAGATATTGGCAACATTGTCATACCCTTGTTTGCTGAGGTTATCAAGTAGCCATTCTTCGCTCCGACCAATGGACTCCAAAATTTCGACTTGGATCACACCGTCTGTGACAACAGGATACTTGGGATTCTCATCTCCCATTTGGACTACGATGAGTTGACCGTTTTGCTCCTGCATAGCGCGTTTGACTTGTTTGATTTGGAAAATTCCCTGGCTACGGAGCTTAAGTGCTACGTCCGCTGCTGATAAACCAACCGAACGGCAGGCTTCTGGATCAATCTTCCCATTTTTGATGAGCAGAGTTGGCTTCCCATCAATCAAACGTTTCACAA
Source organism: Streptococcus oralis SK610 (assembly GCF_000257455.1). Lineage (GTDB taxonomy): Bacteria > Bacillota > Bacilli > Lactobacillales > Streptococcaceae > Streptococcus > Streptococcus oralis_CB. Next base: position 29,191 of record NZ_AJKQ01000003.1, on the reverse strand, counting down.
AGTGAACATTATTGTTCAGCCATTTGAGAGTCAAGACCAGAATGGTCCACATAATCAGGATAACTGCATACTGAAGGATACTGATGGCACTATTGTAAATCACCCCACCGATGATACCCCCGAGTACATAGTTCTGAATTTGGTCTATCGCTGAGTTAGGCGCTAGGTTACCCTTTCCTGTCACATTGATTACAAAAACCAGAGAAAAGAGACCCAAGGCTAGTTTGATTAAAATTTCGATATAATTGAGTGTCATTTGTTCACCTCCACCAGTTCAATTGCATCTGTTTTATACAATTCGACATTCTCTAGCAGGTACTTGTCTGGCTCACTTCCGTTCAAGGCACGATAATAGCGATCTCCCACCTTGATAAGTGCGCCATCCGTGTCCGCAGAAGTATTGACATAGACCTCTGACTTGTCTACTCCCAATTCTTTGGAAACAAGCTCGATGAAATGAAGTGAAGCTTGAAATTTATTATTAGATACTTGATTGTTTTGATAAGTTGTGATGCTGACCAAAAGGAGAGCTAATAAGGTCAAAGCTGAAATCATGACCAACTCACGAAATTTGGTCCCCTTTTTATCATGATAAGCTTTGAAAGCTAAAAATCCTGTCACAGCTAATAGGACAATCCCTAAACCAAGCATGATGCCATTTTGCTGACCAATTTGGCTGAGGACATAGTCATAAGAATAGAATTTCATGTGTTTTCACTCCCTTTCATAAAATCATTCTTAATTATAAACGAAAGAGGGTGATTTTTCAAACCATACGTTGGGGAAATACGTCTTTTTTTGGTATAATATAGTCTGTAATCTGAATGAAAAAGGTAACATTATGAAACTCATCTCATGGAATATCGATTCCCTCAATGCAGCCCTAACGAGCGACTCAGCTCGTGCCAAATTGTCCCAAGAAGTCCTACAAACCTTGGTAGCCGAAAATGCTGATATTATCGCTATCCAAGAAACCAAGCTTTCTGCAAAGGGCCCTACTAAGAAACACCTAGAAGTGCTTGAAGAACTCTTTCCAGGTTATGAAAACACTTGGCGTTCCTCTCAAGAACCTGCCCGCAAAGGCTATGCTGGAACCATGTTCCTTTATAAGAAAGAACTCACACCAACAATCAGCTTCCCAGAAATCGGTGCCCCTTCTACCATGGATTTGGAAGGCCGCATCATTACCTTGGAATTTGATGCATTTTTCGTAACCCAAGTATACACTCCAAACGCTGGCGACGGTCTCAAACGCTTGGAAGAACGCCAAGTCTGGGATGTCAAATATGCTGAGTATTTGGCGCAACTAGACAAAGAAAAACCAGTCCTTGCGACCGGTGACTACAACGTGGCCCACAAGGAAATCGACCTTGCAAATCCTGCCAGCAATCGCCGTTCACCTGGTTTTACCGACGAGGAACGTGCTGGATTTACCAACCTTTTGGCAACTGGATTTACCGACACATTCCGCCACATTCACGGTGATGTCCCAGAGCGCTACACTTGGTGGGCACAACGCAGTAAGACTTCTAAAATCAACAATACAGGCTGGAGAATCGACTACTGGCTCACTAGCAACCGCGTGGCTGACAAGGTGACCAAGTCTGACATGATTGACTCGGGTGCGCGTCAAGACCATACGCCGATTGTATTGGAAATTAAACTTTAAGGATTTTCACTATGAACTACAATGCAGTCATTCCCGAGTTTGTTGTAAGTGATTTAGAACAGTCCCGTTCCTTCTACTGCGACTTACTTGGTTTTAGAATTGAATACCAACGGCCAGAAGAAAACTTCCTCTTTCTTTCGCTTGAAGAGTGTCAACTGATGTTAGAGGAAGGAACACCCGAGGAACTGGCCAACCTTACCTACCCTTTTGGAAAAGGTGTCAACCTATCCTTTGGTATAAAGGATGTCCCACAACTTTATCAAAAAGTGACCGAGGCCAACTATCCTATATATCGTCCTTTGACTAAACGAACATTTCGTGTTGAGGATCATTATATCTATCCTCACGAATTTGCAGTGTTAGATCCAGATGGCTATTTTTTAAGATTTAGCGAATAGAAGAATAAAAGGCTACAATACTTTCTAGCGTTGCAGCCTTTTATTCGTTCGCTTTTATGATCTATTTACCAACAAAATATTTGATTTATAAAGCTAATTGGTGTAAAATAAAAACATTGGCAGCAGCCTATTTAAATTTGAATATCATTTTACTTGTTTATGTCGTGAATTGGCACGACGTTTCTACAAGGTGCCGGAACACCTAACAATGAGTAAGTCTGTTGAGGGTATGTTTTTAGACATACCTATTTTGAGGGCTTGCTTATCTGTTAAGTAGGTCCTTTTTTCTAGCCCTTTTTGAGATGATAAAGGCGATAGAAAAACACGAAAGAGTTTAGACTTTAGGAGGTCTTATGAAATTATTAGAAGGGCGCATCCTCGAGGATGGGCATATCTTGGGTGACAACATCCTCAAGGTGGATTCCTTTTTAACCCATCAAGTTGACTTTAGCTTGATGCGAGAGATTGGTAAGGTATTTGCGGACAAATTCGCTTCTGCTGGCATTACTAAGGTCGTAACCATTGAAGCTTCAGGCATTGCCCCTGCCGTTTTTACAGCTGAAGCCTTAGATGTTCCTATGATTTTCGCCAAGAAAGCTAAAAACATCACCATGAACGAAGGCATCCTAACTGCTGAAGTCTACTCCTTTACCAAGCAGGTGACCAGCACGGTTTCCATCGCTGGAAAATTCCTCTCACCTGAGGACAAGGTCTTGGTTATTGACGATTTCCTTGCTAATGGCCAAGCTGCCAAAGGCTTGATCCAAATCATCGAACAAGCCGGAGCAAAAGTTGAAGCGATAGGTATCGTGATTGAAAAATCCTTCCAGGATGGTCGTGATTTGCTTGAGAAAGCTGGCTATCCAGTTCTATCACTCGCTCGTTTGGAACGTTTTGAAAACGGTCAGGTCGTATTTAAGGAGGCAGATCTCTAATGCAAAAACAAGAAAAACACTCGCAAGCAGCCGTTCTTGGCTTACAGCACTTACTAGCCATGTACTCAGGTTCTATCCTGGTTCCTATCATGATTGCGACAGCTCTTGGCTATTCAGCTGAACAGTTGACCTACCTAATCTCCACAGATATCTTCATGTGTGGGGTGGCCACCTTCCTCCAACTCCAACTCAATAAATACTTTGGAATTGGACTACCAGTCGTTCTTGGAGTTGCTTTTCAGTCAGTCGCTCCCTTGATTATGATTGGGCAGAGTCACGGTAGCGGAGCCATGTTTGGTGCCCTTATCGTTTCAGGGATTTATGTAGTTCTGATTTCAGGCATTTTTTCAAAAGTAGCCAATCTCTTCCCCTCTATCGTAACAGGCTCTGTTATTACCACGATTGGTTTAACCTTGATTCCTGTCGCTATCGGAAATATGGGAAATAATGTTCCAGAGCCAACTGGTCAAAGTCTCTTGCTTGCAGCTATCACTGTTCTGATCATCCTCTTGATTAATATCTTTACCAAAGGATTTATCAAGTCTATCTCCATTTTGATTGGTCTGGTTGTCGGAACCGCCATTGCTGCTACTATGGGCTTGGTTGATTTCTCCCCTGTTGCGGCAGCACCACTAGTCCATGTTCCTACTCCCCTCTACTTTGGGATGCCAACCTTTGAAATCTCTTCTATTGTCATGATGTGTATCATCGCAACGGTGTCTATGGTTGAATCTACTGGTGTTTACCTGGCCTTGTCTGATATTACCAATGACCCAATCGACAGCACGCGCCTACGCAACGGTTACCGCGCAGAAGGTTTAGCTGTCCTTCTCGGTGGAATATTTAACACCTTCCCTTACACAGGATTTTCACAAAACGTTGGTTTGGTTAAATTATCAGGTATCAAGACTCGCCTGCCAATCTACTACGCAGCTGGTTTCCTAGTCCTCCTTGGACTACTTCCTAAGTTTGGAGCCCTAGCTCAAATCATTCCGAGTCCCGTCCTTGGAGGTGCTATGCTGGTGATGTTTGGTTTTGTTTCCCTTCAAGGGATGCAAATCCTAGCTCGCGTTGACTTTGCTAACAATGAACATAACTTCCTTATCGCAGCTGTCTCAATCGCTGCTGGTGTAGGTCTAAATAATAGTAATCTCTTTGTCAGCATGCCGACAGCCTTCCAAATGTTCTTCTCAAATGGAATCGTCGTAGCCAGCCTACTGGCCATTGTACTCAATGCCGTCCTAAACAGGAAGAAAAAATAAGAAAAAGAGGTGTGAGCCTCTTTTTGTTTCTCTATATCCTTACCTGTCTTTCTTCAGACCTCTGGCCTGTGACAAACATGGTAAAGGTGGCTTTGCAGACATTTCTACCTTCTTGATTGGTGATATCAACATCTACCACACAGGTTGTGCGTCCATGATGGACACATTCTCCTTTAATGGTCAGCACATCGTCAAGTTTTCCTGCTTTGAGGTAGTTGATAGAGGACTGGAGCGTCACTCCATCAAGTCCCAGCGAGATAACCACCAAACCACTGATCTGGTCACAAAGGGTGAAGAGATAGCCACCATGGGCATTTCCATAGTAGTTGAGCGACGAGTCCACCACTTTCGTCGTCACCACAACATGACCATCTCTCATTTTTTCTATTTCGTAATTTTCAAAGGCAGATATAGCGTCAAAATGAAAATCTTTCATCGTTTCCTCCTGATAGTTCAAACGACACTATGATACTACTTTTTATAGGACTGTGCAAGGAGAAAGCTCCCAGTCTGGTAAAATTCCGACCTGTTCTACAAAGCGCATAAAGGCTGCCTGTCCTTGTTCCGTCTGCTTGTAAACCCCCGCGTCCTCCAGAACACGTGCAAAGATGTCACCCACAGAGTCCTTGACGATTTCAAGGGCTTTTTCTTTATCTTTTAGGTCTGGATGTTGGACTTTGAGCTGGTCTGCCCATTTCTGATGATAGTCGGCAACTGAGACTTCTTCTCCTACGAGGTAGCTGGCGACTTGCTCCACTTCTGCTTTCAAACGAGGTGGTAAGATTGCCAAGCCCATGACCTCAATCAAGCCGATATTTTCCTTCTTGATATGTTGGACATCCTTGTGGGGATGATAGATACCATCAGGATGCTCTGCCGAAGTCTGATTGTCCCGCAAGACCAAATCCAACTCAAACTGTCCATCGCGTTTACGAGCAATGGGTGTGATGGTATGATGCGGTGTCCCGTCTGTCTCTGCTAAAATCTGCACACTAGAATCTGAATACTGACGCCATTCCTGCAAAATCTTGTCCGCCAAATTGATCAAATCCTCTTTAGAATCCGAGGTCAAACGTAGCACTGACATTGGCCACTTGACAATCCCAGCCTTGACCTGCTCAAAACCAGCAAATCGGAAAGCCTTTTGCAAGGGAGCCAATTCCATAGGAAATACGTGACGACCTCCCTGATAGTGATCATGAGTCAGGATAGAGCCCCCCACAATCGGAAGGTCGGCATTAGAGCCTGCAAAATAGCCAGGAAACTGCTCTACGATAGCCAACAAACGCTCAAAACTCTGACGACTAATGGCCATGGGACGATGCTGGCCATCTAAGAAAATACAGTGCTCATTAAAATAAGCATAGGGCGAATACTGGAAGCCCCACTCCTGACCCGCCATTTCAAAACGGATAATGCGGTGATTGCTGCGAGCTGGATGGTTAACCCGACCATGGTAGCCTTCGTTCTCTATACAAAGCTGACACTGGGGATAATTGCTAGCTTGCACCAACTTGGCTGCTGCAATCTCCTTTGGATCCTTTTCAGGCTTAGAGAGGTTGATGGTAATCTCAAGTTCTCCGTAGTCAGATGGAACACGATAAGCAATATTTTTTGCAATGGCCTTGAGTTTGATGTAGTCATTTTTCTGGCTAAGTTGGTAGAAGTCCGCAATTGCCTGTTCGGGAGATTGGGCATAGGTTGCCCAGAAGTCACGATTGACCTGACTTGGACAAGGCGTTACCAAGTCCATTAGTTCAGCACCGAGGATTTCACACGCAGCCTGACTATCCTCAATCGTCTCTAATCGAACCGCTTCCTCAACCAACTGGTCTTTGAGGTCAATCAATTTATCTAGATCCGTCTCCATTTCCAAAACTCCTTCGCCCACCCGTGCTAAAACACGGTTGGTCAGGTAGATGCGATCCATTTCCTCAAATGAACTTTCAGCAATGACATGTGTTACAAATTTATCTACTAAGGTCACTATAGAGCCTCCTTTTAACTAGTCAAGGACGCGAGTGCCACCTGCAACTTCAGCGATATAGAAGCTTGGAGCGTATCCAACTACTTCCTCGTAGTGCTTGCCTACAGCTTCCTTAAAGGCCTCAACAGCATTTTTTTGCACCAAGGCAATGGCACAGCCACCAAAACCTGCTCCTGTCATACGAGCACCCAGAACACCTTCTTGATCCCAAGCTGTATGAACGAGGGTATCCAATTCTAGACCAGTTACTTCATAGTCATGTTCTAGAGAAACGTGTGACGCATTCATCAAGCGACCAAATGTTTCCAAATCACCTGCTTGAAGGGCTGCTTGAGCTTTAAGGGTACGTTGGTTTTCAAGCACTGCATGGCGAGCACGTTTTAAACGATTTTCGTCTTTAATCAGATAGCTGTATTGGTCAAAGGCCCACTCATCCAATTCACCCAAGGTTTGAATATCTAAGACAACTTGCAATTCCTCCACTGCTTTTTCACACTCAGCACGGCGTTCATTGTACTTAGAGTCCGCCAGTTCACGGCGTTTATTGGTGTTCATGATAACAACGACATTGTCCTTCAAATCAAGTGGCACCAAGTCGTACTCCAAAGTATTGGTATCTAGGTAAATAGCACGTTGGTCAACCCCCATACCGATAGCAAACTGGTCCATGATACCAGAGTTGACTCCGATAAAGTTATTCTCAGTTTGTTTTCCAATTTTAACCAAATCCAAACGGTCTAGTTTTAAATCAAAGAGATGTTCTGCCACGACCCCTGTCAAGAGTTCCAAGGATGCTGATGAGGACAAACCTGCACCATTTGGGATATTCCCATAAACATAAAAATCAAACCCTTTATCAATCACGTGTCCAGCTTCTTGCAAGAAATGAAGAACCCCTTTTGGATAGTTGGTCCAGCTGTGCTCTTTTTCAAACTTGAGATCAGCAAGAGGCACTTCGATGATACCCTTGTCCTCAAAGTTGGCTGAGTAGAAACGCAAAACTTGGTCGTCACGTTTGCGAGCCGCCCCATAAGTTCCCAAGGAAATAGCTGCTGGGAAAACATGTCCACCATTGTAATCCGTGTGTTCACCAATCAAATTGATACGACCTGGTGAAAAGAAGGTTTGGTCTGCTTCTTGACCAAAAACGGCAAGAAAGTCTTTACGAAGTGCTTCAGCAGTAAGATGTTGTGACATATGAATTCTCCTTTGACTGTCCGTTAAGTCACCTTAACGTGTAATCGTTTTCTTCTATTGTATCTAAGGCCTTTTCCAAGGTCAATCCTTTTTACTAAAGTTTTACTAAACTATCGGTAAAAAGCAGAAAAATATGATATACTAACCTAAAAGGAGGAGGATTTATGGCTACATTAAAAGACATCGCACAGCTAGCCTCTGTCTCTATCGCGACCGTATCTCGTGTCCTCAATCGCGACCAGAGCCTATCTGTTACAGAAGAAACCAGACACCGTATTTTAACTGTCGCTGAAGAGCTGGGCTATACTAAGCATCTAAAGACAGGCGAATCCCACAAACCCAAGCAAAAGATTGCCATTATCCAATGGGTCAGCGAACAAGGGGAGTTGGACGACCTTTACTACTATCAGATTCGTCTCGGTATTGAAAAAAGAGCCCAAGAGTTGGACTATGACATCTTGCGCTATTTTAATGACCATCCTTTTACCCTGAGCGAGGAAGTGATTGGCATTCTCTGTATCGGAAAGTTCAGCCGAGCTCAGATTTCTGCCTTTGAAGAATACCAAAAACCTTTAGTCTTTATAGACAGCGATACCCTCTCATTAGGTCATACCTGTATTATCACGGATTTTTACACTGCTGTGAAACAAGTTGTAGACCATTTCCTCGGTCAGGGACTGGATCGGATTAGCATTCTAACAGGCCTTGAAGAAACAACCGACCAGGAAGAAATTATTCAGGATAAGCGACTAGAAAATTTCAAAGACTATACCCAAGCAAAAGGTATCTACCATGAAGAACTGGTCTTTCAGGGGAGCTTTATTGCCCAGTCTGGCTATGACTTGATGAAGGAGGCCATTCACAAGCTAGGAGAACAACTCCCACCAGCCTTTTTCGCTGCCAGCGATAGTTTAGCCATCGGTGCCCTCCGTGCCCTTCAAGAAGCTGGAATTAGCCTACCAGACCGCGTCAGCCTCATTTCTTTCAACGACACTAGCCTGACCAAGCAGGTCTATCCTCCTCTTTCAAGCATCACTGTCTATACCGAGGAAATGGGCCGAGCAGGTATGGATATTCTTAATAAAGAAGTCCTTCATGGACGAAAAATTCCTAGCCTGACCATGCTGGGAACCAGACTGACTCTGAGAGAAAGTACGAGAAATGAATAAGATATTAAAACGACCTCAACAAGAGGTCGTTTTTTCTAGTGATGATGAGGATGGTTCTGCTCTAAGGCTGTTATCCTCCGTTTATGTTGCGCATGATTGCTTTGACTGCTATCCACTTCAATAGTGATATTCTGCACGCCTCTTTCTTCTAAAAATTGACGCACCACTTCTTTGGTTTCCATCATCTGTTCCCAGTCCTTAATACAAATGTGGACAATAGCATTATTCTCTAGACCGTCCATGGACCAAATGCTAAGTTGATTGACACTTTTGACATTGATCAGAGCCTCCAAATCCTTCTCCAAATCCCCTGTCTCTACTCCTTCTGGCACAGCATCCAAGAAAATCTTGAGTGCACTCCAAAAGCGAGGAATGGCTTTTGTTAGAATGAAGATAGAAATGACAAGAGATAAGAGTGGATCAAGGATATACCAATCTGTAAATTTGAGGATGATCGCCATTAGAATGACAGCCAACCAACCAAGAGTGTCTTCCAAAAAATGCAAGCTCAAAATTGACTCGTTCTTTGTCTTTCCTTTACGAACTACCAGACTAGCTAGCACATTGATACTTACTGCAATGATTCCTAGCCAGAGGATGCCCTCATCATTAACAGGTTGTGGATTAAAAAGTTTAGTTATATTTTCTAAAATCACTAGGATGGATCCTGTGATAAGAATCACAGCAGTCACCAGAGCCCCTAAAAGACTAAATCGTTTGTAACCCAAGGTGTACTGTCCATCTTCTTCACGATTGGAAATTGTTTCTAAAAGGGCTGATAGGCCAATGGCCATAGCATCTCCCAAGTCATGAACAGAATCAGCAAGAACAGCACTTGACCCAAAGATTCCTCCTGCGATAAACTCGACAATCGCATAGCTTAAATTTAAGAAAAAAGCTAGCCAGATAGATGTTTTAGAACTCATTTCTCTCCCTCCTTTGGTATAATGGGTATATACATACTTCTTTCATTTGTATTATCTAATAAAATCCAAAGAAAGGATAGAAGCAAACTGTCAGCCATGTTCAGTTCTGAACAGTTTGTCTCAAGTGTCTATATGCCAAAAAGAGACCGTCGAGTTAGCAAGACGAAAAAAGCCATTTATCAAGCTTTTTTACAAGTTTTGAACGACAAGGGCTATGATGCTACTACTGTCCAAGATATCATTGACTTGGCAGATGTTGGGCGCTCGACCTTTTACTGTCACTACGAGAGCAAAGAACTGCTTTTAGATGAACTCTGTCGCTACCTCTTTCATCATCTCTTTGAAAGGGAAGAACACTTAACTACAGAAGACTACCTCGCACATATCTTTTTACATTTTCAGAAAAACCAGGACCATGTCACCAGTCTCCTTTTTTCCAAAAACGACTACTTCCTACGCCAACTACACAAGGAACTCGAACACCATGTTTATCCCATGGTGGCGGAGGACTTGCAAGAGGCCTATCCAAACATTCCGGCCTCCTACCTTCAGCATTTTGTTGTGACGAACTTTATCGAGACCCTAACTTGGTGGCTAAAAAAAGGAAAATCTTATACCGAAGACCAAGTGGTGAGATTTTACCTTGATGTAATGGAGATGACCTCTACAACTCCACTTGATAACTAATCCTGTAACTCAGAAAGGAACCAACTATGTTAACTTCGATGATTCTAGGAATACTAACAATTGTACTAGCTCTCGCCTTCTCATTGCTTCACCTTGCTGCTGCTTTTTCAGCCATAAAACAAAAGAACTACAGTCTAGGAAACACGTGCATCTTGGTCGGCAGTTGCCTCACATCTCTGGCTCTAGCTATCTTTTACTTCGTTCCGCTTGCAACCATTCTTCTATGGATTGTGGGCTCGAGTATCGTCTGCTATGGTGCCTACTGGAACGGCCAACAGAAAGAAAGTCAACATATCTCGCACCACATCGTTCGTATAACGAGCGCTATTGTCATTACGGTATTATTCATTTTGCTCTAACACAAAAAAAGGATCATCTGATCCTTTTTTACTTTTTAAGCACTCTTTGCTGCCTTGCTCCACTGATACCACCCAACTAGACTATTGATAAAGTAAATCAGGTATTCCCCTTGGATTTGCAGGCTTTCTCCCCACCAGAGATAGATAGAAAAGACATTGGTAGCTGCCCAGAATATCCATTGTTCACGGTAAACAGCTGTCATGAGGATTTGCCCAACCCCGTTGGTCGCATCGGTGATGGAATCGCGATAAGGACGATTGGCTCCGATAGACTGATAAATGAATCCAAAGGCCAACCACCAAAGAACACTAACGGAAAGATACTTGGTCCAACCCTTGCCGTCTAGTTTACGTGCGACAAACTCCTGCTTTTCTTTCTTGAACTGGGCTTGATAAATCCAAACCAAGAGACCAATTGGCTGCATAATTGTAAAATAGAGAGTTGTTAAAACCTCACCATAGAAGCCTTTTTGAAGGGCAAGCACCAGATAAATGATGGAATTAATCAAACCAAATAGGTAGTTACTAGCACGACCTTCAGCTTCTCAAAGAGCAGAAAAAAGGTTAGTAAGGCTTGAGAGATGAATCATTTTAAAGGCAAACAATTCCAACAAGACGTCATCATTGTCGCTGTTGGTTATTACCTACGTTACAATCTGAGCTATCGTGAAGTTCAGGAATTGCTTTATGACCGTGGAATAAATGTTTGTCACACTACGATTTATCGGTGGGTTCAAGAATACAGTAAAATCCTCTATCATCTCTGGAAAAAGAAAAATAAACAGTCCTTCTATTCGTGGAAAATGGATGAAACCTATATCAAAATTAAGGGGCGTTGGCATTATCTCTATCGAGCGATTGATGCGGACGGTTTAACATTGGATATCTGGTTACGAAAGAAACGTCGAGCAGACGATAACAGCTATAAGTTAGAAGATACCGCCTATCAAGAAGATAAAGCACGCAAAGCAGAAACCGAAGATAAGCTAGCTATTGAAGCAATGAAAAGCAAGTACACCACGCTATTGCTAGAAAATATGTTGCTAAGTCCGTTTGAAATGCAAGATACAAAAATCATGGCAGGATTGCAAGTTCATGTTTCCCCCATCTATGACGAACTGAAAGAATTAAGAGGGCTAAATAGTGTTAAAGACCACTTGTCTTATGTTGCCAGCAGACGTGAAGAATATTCTAAGCATAATATCGCACGCTACCTCGAAAAAGCCATTGAACAATATCTACGAACGGTTAAAAGGCAGGACTTAAACCATGAGTGAAGACTTAAAAACGATCAAAGAGCTGGCGGATGAGTTGAGTGTTACAAAACAAAATATTCAATATCACTACCAAAGGTTACCAAAAGAATTACAGCTTAAAAGTTCCAATGGGTCTAATCTAATAAATTCTAAAGCAGAAAAAATAATTTTAGGTAAAGTAGAAAGTAGTAGCAAATCAAATACCAAAGACCAACAAATAAGTAGCAAAGACCAACAAATAGAAAAACTAACTAATTTGTTAGACCAGTAACAACGATTAGCCTTGCAAGATAAAAAGTTGCTAGAAGAATACAAGGCGGAAAATGATAACTTAAAAGCCCTCAAAATGCCCTCACAGGAAACAGAATTCAAACACTTAGACAATCAATATAAAGATGAAGTGAACGCTCTTAAAGAGAAGTTGGAAAATTTGCAGGAACAAATCAAAGATCAAAAAAGGATAGAAGAACAAGAAAAACCAATAAAATGGTGAGGACTATGGCGAAAATAGATGATTCAGTTAAAAAGAAAGTTCCAGAATTGCGATTTAAAGTATTCACGGATGAATAGGAACAGCGTAAGTTGGGAGACGAAGTTCGAATAGTGATGGGACAGCCTCCTAATTCAGAAAATTATACTGATGATCCTAATGGACGCTAAAAATGCGAAGACCTATGAAGACCTATTTTGTATTAGTCAAACAAAAAATCCAAAAGAAATGGTATATGATTATGACCATGAAACAAAGTAAAATCAAACCGAGTGATCTGAGGAAGCACCCGATGATCATGAAACGTTATTAAACACAAAAGTCACCCATGTGAGTTCTTGCCAGAAGCTGAAGTTAATCCTTCAACCTGGAAAACCCGCAGAGGTGACTTTTTCTATACATCTCGATTTTTCTGGCAATAATCATTAACCGATAAATATGTCTGTGAATCACCCAGCGACTCCGCTATGTCCATAATCCGCGGTGGTAGTAATCCCACTCGCTGGACAAGTTCGTGATTGCTGAACAATTCCCGTGGACTGCCGGCGAAGCTAAACTTCCCGTGTTCCATAACATACACCGACTCAAACTCGGCGGCGACCCAATCCATGTCATGGGTGATGGTCACAACTTGGTGGCCCGAATCAGCCAACTGATGGAAAATTGCGGTCAACTTGCGCCGGCTTTCCCAATCAAGCGACATCATCGGCTCATCAAATAAATAAATCGCCGGATCCACTGCCAAAACTGTGGCAACGCTCAACAGCTTGCGTTCCGACAATGACAGGTCATATGGACTTTCAGCTGTTTTATCATCCAAGCCAACTCTTTTTAGAGCCGCTAAAGCCCGCCTCGTAATCGTGTCGTGGTCATCCATGACCTGCGCGACATTCCACTCCACCTCTCGTTGAACGGTCGGGTTGAAAAGCTGATCGTCAGGATTCTGAAAAGTAATCCCAACCTTCAGTAACTTTTTGACTGGTTTAAGATCATTAAAATTTTCTCCATCGATCTTAATCACACCGGTTTGTGGTGTCAGCAAACCCGTCAACAATTTGAAGAGCGTTGATTTGCCGGCACCATTTTGGCCGACAATCGCCACCATCGGATCGGCGAAGTGTTTGTCTTCAACATCCAAGCTAAAGGACCGTTCCGGATAAGTGAACGTCAGGTGGCTCAGTTCAATTGTGGACATAACGAACCTCCTTCAGATCAGCGTAATTCACCGGATACCGGCCATCAGCCAAGTGCCAATCCATTTTTTGAGCAAGTTGCTGGATTGTCGGGGCTGGAATCTGCCAGTCAGCTGCCAAATGATTAAACACCTCACCCGGCCTGCCCTGGGCTACCATTTGACCCTCGTGCAGCACCCACACAACGTCAGCGACTTCGCACAAATCGTCAATTTCACTGGTGACAATGAAGACAGTCGTCTCTTTGACTTGGGCCAGCCATTGGAAAAATTGCCGGCGGCCAAGGGGATCCATCTCACTGGTCGGATCATCCATAATCAAAACAGCCGGATTAGCCACAATCGCCGTGGCAATTGCCAACCGCTGGATCTGACCACCGGAAAGGCTCTCGGGACGCAAATTCAGCTGTTCAATCAGCCCCATTTGCGTGGCAACTTCTTCAACCCTTTTTTGAATCAGTCCTTCAGCCATTCCCTGATTAATCAAGTCAAAGGCGATTTCATCGGCAACCGTGTCTGCCAACCCGCTTAGTTGGCCAGCTGGATTTTGCAGTACAACTCCATTCATGGCATTATAAACGGGCCAATTGTCAGACACTCGCTGGCCAAACATGTGCCAATCGCCCTCAATCTCAGCAGACACAATTTTGGGAATGACCCCTGCCAGCACACGGCACAAAGTCGATTTGCCGGAGTGGCTATTCCCGATAATCCCAACCACCTGGCCGGTATGAACCTCCGCGTTAATCTGACGCAGTTGTGGTTGCTCAGTACCCGGATAACGGGTGGTCAAATTTTCAATTACAATCCGTTTATCTTCGTCCATATCTTCCACCCAATCAATAAAATTGCCAATCCAGTCAGACCAATGTGCAGCGTCCGCGACAGGCGATACACGCGCTGGGAGGTTCTGACAGTCCGGTTGAGATTATCAAAACCTCTCAGTTGGAGAGAAATCGACCGCGTCATCGATTGATCCAAGGTCTTAATCACCAATGGAATTAGAACCGGCAGGACTGACTTTAATTTCTGAATCAACGTTTTTTGCGGATTGGTTCCGCGAACCTTTTGTGCCTGCTGGATTTTCCGCATATTGCGCATCATTTCCGGCAAAATATAACACACCGACATCAGAACGTAGACGGTTTTATAAGACAATCCGGACAGTTCCAAATAGGCCGCGTTTTCTGAAATACTCGTGGTCACCATAAAAAAGCCACTGGTCAAAATAATCACCAATACTCGACAACCCAGAGTGGTGGCGTAAATCAGGCCTTCTTTGTAGAACGACACCCCAAGCACAGAAAACAGCACAGTTTGATTCCGACTGTAAAATAACCCTTGGATGATCAGCATGGTGCAAATCAGAAACAGGCTGAATCCCAGCGCCTTAAAGGTGGTAGAACTCAATTTGGAAAATAACAATAGCAGTGTTGCGACAAGAATTAATCCGGCCTGAAGCAATAAATTCATACTGGCAAAGCTCAACAACGTCATGTCCAAGATGAACAAGATCTTAGTAATCGGATCGATCACCTGGTACCACTTGAGCTTGACCCGTGGCGCTCCAGAAATCAATGTTTTATCAGTCATCATTTATCATCGCTAAAGAAGTGCACCATCCGCTTCGGCAGCTGACGATAGATGAAGAATGCCAGGTAGGCCACGCAGAATTTATCCAAAATATCCAAGACAAACTCATCGGTAAATGAGGCCAGCCACACTGGTGCATGATTGGCGACCATTACCGCAAACAATGAGTCACCCCAAGCGATACCGGTCTGACCACCCCAAAAGATGACGTTGAGTGGCGTTGAAATGACAGCTGAAACGATGGCAATAATAATAGCAGAAACAAATACTCGTCGCGCTGACGAGAACCACCCATTGGCGTGCAAAACGCCAACAGCAATCCCAATTCCGATGCTGGTAATCGCATACACGGTTGAAATTGGCGATAAGGTCAGCCCATAGATCACGTTGTTGATGAAACCACTAATGGCACCGGCAACCGGCCCAGCCAACATGCTGGTAAGAAAGGTTCCCAAAGACCCCAGCCAAACGGGCAACTTTAACCCCTCCGCCAAGGCTTTGGCAACATAGTTAATCCCCACGGCAGCGGGAATCAAAGTCATGGTGGCAGCACTTAACTTAAATTTCCACATACTGGTACGATGAATCGGTTCTGTTTTCATAATCTTCTCCTTTTGTTTTTAAAGAGCCGTGTCTGGATAGACTTTCGGACGCAACGCTCTATTATATATCTACTGAACTGTCTATACACAAGATTTCCATCCTTAGTTGACATGAGCTGGAAATCCTTGTTTGTTAAGTAGTTCACAACACATTATACACCTATTTTGTGAATAGTCAAGTGTATTTACAGTAAAAATCTAGAAAATCCTGAAAATTTCCTCTTATTTTCCATTTTGAAAGACATTCAGTAACTCTAATATCAAAAAAGCCCAGACAAGATTGTCTGAGTATTTTTCTATATGGTCGTTTAACAAAGTTGAGTTTAGCATTTTCAAGCTATTTCTTCAACAAACCTTGTTCTTGTAAAAACTCCTTGGCTACTTGTTCTGCTGACTTGCCTTCAACACCGACTTGGTAGTTGAGCTGGCTCATCTGGCTTTCCGTGATTTTACCAGCCAATTTATTGAGAACTGTCTCCAACTCAGGATGTTTCTTGAGAAGAGCTTCTTTCATAAGTGGTGCCCCTTGATAAGGTGGGAAGAGTTGCTTGTCATCTTCCAAGACCTGTAAATCATAACGCGCCAATTCCGCATCGGTCGAATAGGCGTCCGTAATTTGAATATCGCCTGACTGAATTGCCTGATAGCGAAGAGCTGGCTCCATGGTCGCTACGTTGAGATTGAGTCCGTAGAGAGACTGCAAACCCTTATTGCCATCTTCACGGTCATTAAACTCAAGAGTAAAGCCTGCTTTCAACTGTCCTTCCACTTTTTTCAAGTCCGAAATGGTCTTCAAGCCATATTCTTGAGCAATCTTTTTCGGAACAGCTACAGCGTATGTGTTTTGATAAGACATAGGTTTGAGATAAGTCAGATGATCCTGTTTGGCAATGCCATCACGCGCCACTTGATAAACCTGCTCTGGTTCATGACCTACTTTAGGTGCTGGTTGAAGCAAACTTTCAGTCACCGTACCCGTAAATTCAGGATAGATATCAATATCCCCTTTTTTCAGAGCTTCATAGAGGAAGCTTGTTTTCCCAAAATTCGGTTTAACAGTCGCAGCCATACTGGTATTTTCTTCAATGAGGAGTTTATACATATTGGCCAAAATTTCTGGTTCCGGTCCCAATTTTCCAGCAATCACCAAGTTTTCTTTCTCTTTTTGAGCTAATAGAGCTGGACTATAAGACAGACCGAGTAATATGGTCACCAAGGCAAAACCAGAGAAAATCGTCCGCAATTTTGCTTTTTCCATCACTTTTAGTAGGAAGTTAAAGGCAATGGCCAGCACTGCAGAAGAAAGGGCCCCAATCAAAATCAGACTGGTATTATTGCGGTCAATTCCCAAAAGGATAAAGGAACCCAGTCCCCCTGCACCAATCAAGGCAGCCAAGGTTGCTGTACCGATAATCAAGACCGCTGCCGTCCGAATCCCAGACATAATGACCGGCATGGCAAGTGGAATTTCAAACTTCTTGAGACGCTCCCATCTAGTCATCCCAAAGGCAATCCCAGCCTCCTGCAGACTTGGATCAATTCCCTTCAGCCCAGTAATGGTATTTTGCAAAATCGGGAAAATCGCATAAATCACTAGTGCTGTCAAAGCAGGTAAGGTCCCAATTCCCATCAAGGGGATGAAGAGCCCCAACAAGGCCAGAGACGGGATAGTCTGGAAAATTCCTGCAATCTGCAAGACCCAGTCCGCCATCTTTTCATGATAACGAAGATAAACAGCCAAGGGAATAGCAATAAAAATAGCTAGCAACAAGGTCAAAAGTGACAACTGCAAATGTTGAGATAGAGCTGTTACCCAGTCACCAAAACGCTCCTGAAAAGTTGATATCAAATTACTCATGAACACTACCTCCAAACAAGTCTGCTACAAAGTCTGTTGCAGGAGCCTTTAAAATCGTCTCAGGATTCGCCACCTGACGAATCTCTCCGTCCTGCAAGACAGCAATACGGTCCGCCAATTTCAAAGCTTCATCCGTATCATGGGTCACAAAAATCGTTGTCATTCCAAACTCCTTATGCAATTCTTTCGTCAGAACCTGCAACTGTTTTCTCGAAATAGCATCCAAAGCCGAAAAGGGCTCATCCATAAGCAGAATCTTAGGCTGACCAATCATGGCACGGACAATCCCGACCCGTTGCTGTTCTCCGCCAGATAATTCACTAGGAAGTCGATGTCCATACTCGGATACTGGTAAACCAACCTTAGCTAAAAGCTCTTCTGTTTTCTGAGCAATTTCTTCCTTACTCCACCCCTTCATCTCAGGAATGAGAGCAATATTTTCTGCCACTGTTAGATTGGGAAACAGAGCAATGGCCTGTAAAACATAACCAGTAGAAAGACGAAGTTCCCGCTCGTCATAGTCTTTGATGCGCTTGCCATCCATGTAAATATTTCCATCAGTCGGTTCCAAAAGACGATTAATGATCTTAATCATGGTCGTCTTACCGGACCCAGAAGGTCCAACTAAAACCATGAACTCTCCATTCTCAATCCGTAAATTGACATCTCTCAAAACATCTTTTTCTGTATAGCGTAGCGCTACATTTTTATATTCAATCATTCTTTGTCCTCAATTTAAAATTTTCCTCGGTTCGTCAAGTTACCGAACTTTTAATAACTAATTTACCCCATTCTAAGCCTAATTTTCCTTCTCTTTCAAATTGTCCAAAATGCGTTCCTGATAACTTTCAAATTGGCGAATTTCTTCCTCAGAGAATCCTTTATAAAAAATAGCATCCAACTTTTGACTGATGCGATGGCCAACTTCTTTTTGGGACCAACCTTGCTCCGTTAGCTTGACATATTTCTTTCTCTTATCTATTCCACATGGGCTAATGATGACCAGGTTTTGCTCCTCAAGTTTCTTAATCATGGTTGTGAGCGTATTGTTGGTGAGACCAGTCGCCAGCGCAATATCTGTCGCGGTTGCACAGCCAGTTTCACTATTCCATAAGACAGAGAGAATCTTTCCCTGTTCACTCCGATAAAGAGCCTCAGGATCCTGACTCAGTAACTTTTGAAAAATCCGCCCATTCAACAAACGAATATGATAGGCTACCAAATGACTATCTTTCATGACTTCTCCAATTTATTTCTATATCGAATTATATTATATTGTAATACTTATCATTCCATCTGTCAACTATTTCGATTTAGAAATAATTTCCACCAACAAAAAAGACCTCCTACCTAGAGTAGAAGATCTTCACTATTTATTAACTTAATCTGTCATTTCGGACACCAAGGTTCGGTGTTCCAGTGGTAGACTGCACATAACCAACAAGAAGATAAATCCTGACTGAACCCAGAAGAGAGCCAAGTCAAAAATCCCATGTACAGCGACTACTGTCAAGAAGGAGAGATAAAGACCGATAATTGGTCGTTTACCAGACTCCTGACTCATATCCATCATCATGTGAACCGGGATAACCGAAGAAATGGATAGGAGAATGGTTCCAATCAAACCATAACTTAAAATAGTATCGATGTAAAGACTATGCGCGTGTTCGTGATAAGGTGCATGGATTCTCGGGAAAGAATTCATATAGGTCAGCGGACCCTCACCCCAGATCGGATTTTGCTTAAACAAAGTCATACCCGCATTCCAGATTGAAACACGTTCCTCCATTGAAGAATCTAGCGTTCCCATACGGACACCCAAATCGCTTGAGAAGAGGAAACAGAGACCAATCCCGAAAACTCCAATACTGAGCCAGAAGGCGCGCCAGTTTTTAATGGTTGTAAAGAGATAAATGATGGCACCAGCGATGATGGCAGGAAATGCTGTTCTATTTTGTGTAAAATTCAAACCAAATAGATTCACAAAACCTGCTAGCACACAAAAGACTTTCAACCATCTTAGCTTCGTCGTTGTAAAGAGATAAAAGGCAATCATGATACAGAAGCAACAAATGATCCCATAGTAGTTAGGATTAAAGAAGGTCACCTCTGCACGGTTTTGGTGCCATACTTGCATATTGGGCGAAAGAAAGGCGTAGTTAAATTTCTTTACAATTTGAAAATGCTCCAAAGTAGCAAAGACAGCAGAGAGCACACTACCAAACAAGATTGTCTGCAGAATCAGTCGAAAGAAAGCATGCGTCAGACGTTTCTGGTAGAAACTAAAGAAAATGAGGAAGAGAAACATCAGTAAAGATGCAACCAATCCAAGCCAGTTCTTGGCGACGATGGAGATGATACTACTGTAGGCAATAAAAAAGAGAAGTACAGGATGTTTTGCCAATCCTTTGATTATTCCCTTCATCTCCCCAGTAACAAGTAAACCTATCAAATATAAAGCAAAGAGCGCTAAGAATAAATAAAAAGGTAAAAAGATACTTATGATCATCAGATACAAAAAGAAATCTTTTTTCGAAAGCCCTCTTATCTTATCCAGTAATCCAATTGATTTCAAAACGGATCCTTTCTGTTCTGGATTTCTCCAGAAGATAAATGCTAAACTATCTTTATATTTTACCATTTTTTCCGTCATTTGGGAACAATGAACACGTTTTCGCCACAAAAAAACTCTTTCATTAATATAGCATTAGAACTGAATTTTTCTGCCATTTTCCACTACTTGATAGGTCTGACTTTGCAAATCAATTTCTGCTACTACTGTTACGGACTTGTCTTTATTTTGACGTTTGATTACAATGCTGTGAGCTGTTGGTGTTTCAATGTCAATAGTCCCTTCTAGGTCAAAGGCCTCTGACCGATTACGGAAAGAAAATAGATTGAGAAGAGACTTCACCACAGGACGTTGAACTTCTTCTGCTATTTCCTCATTGCTATAGTAATGACGATTAATATTTCGACCTTCTTTGGTTTCTTCTAATAATTTCAAGTCATTTTTTCCTGCTAATAGACCCACATAGTAAACCTGAGGAATGCCTGGAGCAAAAGCTTGAATCAGACGAGCGAGGAAGTACTTGACATCATCATCTCCAAGCGCAGAATAGTAGGTTGAATTGATTTGGTAGATATCTAGATTGTTATACTCTGCACTAGAGTACTTACGTTTGACATTCGCTCCAACCTTATAGAGCTCATTTGAAGCATAGTCAATTTCATCATCAGTCAGGATATCCTTGACATCCACCACTCCAATCCCATCATGGGTGTCTAGTGTCGTAAATTGCTTCATCGGGCTCATCTTTAACCACTTAGCTAAGCGCTCTGTTCTGGAACTGTAAAGAGTATAAAGGGTCACCATTGGAAGGGCAAAATCGTAAACATAGTAATCATGATCCGCTATTTTAAACTGAATCGAATAGTGTTCATGAATCTCAGGTAAGAGCTCTGTCCCATACTCAGCAGCGATATCTCGAACTTTGTCCAATAAATTCCAAATATCTGGTTCCACAAAGAAATCATTGGTATCCAATTTCTTCACTGCATAAGCAAAGGCATCTAGGCGAATCAAATCACACCCGTTACTTGCTAGATGTTGAATCGTCTTACGGATGAATGCCATCGTTACTTCTTTGCTCACATCAAGATCAATCTGCTCCTCACCAAAGGTATTCCACAAATGTTCCACTGAACCATCTGCAAAAACAATCTCTTGCTTTGGTGCACGATCCTTACGCTTGTAGATTAAATCTACGTCAGACTGTGTCGGACGGTTCTCTGGCCAAAACTTATCCCAGTTTAAAAAGAGATCTTTAAATTCACTGGCTTCATGTTTTTCTTGATAGTCGCTATAATACTTAGATTGACGAGAAATATGATTAATCATAAAGTCAAACATAAGATAATATTTCTCACCTAAACGCTTAACGTCCTCCCAATCACCAAAAGCTGAATCCACTTCATCATAGTCAACTGGCGCAAATCCACGATCACCTGTTGATGGGAAAAATGGTAGAAGGTGAACTCCTCCAATAGCATCGCCAAAATGTTCTTCCAAATTCTCATACAAGTCTTTAAGGTTATTTCCAAGACTATCTGAGTAAGTAATCAACATAGTTTTATTTTGAATGGTCATAGATGGTCTCCTTTTTCTGATGAAAGCCAAGTCTTATATGACCTGGCTTCGTAAATGAAAGATATTTTTAGATTTTTGTTCACATTGAACTCGTACTAATATAGACTGCAAGCAATTAAGTACTATTTTCTTGTTTTCTACATAGAATTGTCAGTAAGCTGAACCGTTCGTCTATGTATGGAATTATAAATTCCCTAAGCACTTTCTTACTTCACTGCCCCGTTATTCATTCCTGAAATGATATGTTTTTGGAAGATGAGGTAGACAATGGTTATCGTTACAATTCCCACAATATAAGATGCAAAACTTGGGCCATAGTCATTGAAGTACTGACCTTGGTAGTTGTACTGGAAGAGAGGCAAAGTCCACATCTTGGAATCCTTATTCAGAATCAACAATGGTAACATAAAGTCATTCCAGAACCAGAGAGCATTGATGATCAAAGTTGTCGCATGCATGGGCTTCAACATTGGAAAAATGATTCGACGATAAGTTGTAAAACGATCAGCCCCATCAATTTCAGCAGCTTCATCCAAACTATCTGGTACACTGATTTTTATATAACCAACATACAAGAAGAGGGTCTGTGGAATAGCATAAGTTAGGTAGAGTATTACTAGCCCCCACATATTTGCTAGACCGAGTTTACTCATCATAACTGTGATGGGAATCATAATCACCTGAAATGGAACAAATATCCCTAAGATCAAGAGCGAATACATAATTGCAAAGGCTTTTTTCTTGGACATATTTCGAGCAATCGAATAAGCTGCAGCTGGTATAAAGAAAGCTACTACAATCAATGATAACATCGTAATAACAGCTGAATTCCAGAAATAGCCTCCAATTCCATCCGAAATCAATCGTTCATAATTACTTAAGGTGACAGGATTGGGCAAACTAAAGAAATGATTCATGATATCCTTAGTTGTTTTGAAAGAACTAAATACTGTTACCAACAAAGGAACAAGTATAAGAATACCACCGACTATCAAGAGGACATATTTCCAAAACTGATTCAATTTTTCTTCTTTTTTCATGTGTAGGACTCCTCTATTAGATTTCAAATTTCTTTGATAGCTTGATTTGGATAAGAGAAACAATTCCAATAATTAAGAATAAAATCAAGGCAATTGCATTCGCATATCCATATTGATTACTCTTGAAAGCATAGTTGTAGACTAAAAGTCCAAGAGACGTTGTAGCATTATTTGGACCACCACTCGTCAAGGCAAAAATTTGGTCAAAGGCTGTCAAACCGGACTTAAGAGCCAAGATAAAAACCATAGAGATCGTTGGCAATAAATAGGGCAATTCAATCTTCCAAAAGGTTTGTTTACTGGTTGCACCATCAATTGATGCTGCCTCTAAAATATCATTTGGAATACTCTGAAGACCAGCAAGAAAGAGAATGATTGGCATTGCTACTCCTTGCCATAGAAGAACAAAAATAGTTGCCACTACCGCTCCGACAGGTGTTCCTAATAGACTCTCTTGTAGAAAACCAATCCCTAAAATTTTTCCAATCGTTGGAAGACCATAGTTGAAGAATTGTTTAAAAATCAAGGAAACAGTCAAACCAGACAAAACAGCCGGGAAAAAGAACCAAGCTCTAAAGAAGGTCTGCCCCTTCATCTTAGAATTTAAGGCTCGTGCCACAACCATCCCAATCGTAATCTCTCCAATAATCAATGCCAGAGTTAAAATCAAAGTAAAGGCTATGGCTGTGAAGAATTTCCCATCAATCATCAGCAATTTGTAGTTATTTAAACCAACAAATTTATAATTATAGGTCAATCCAGTCCAGTTAGTCAAACTATAGAAAGCACCTTGTACCATTGGAAAGTAAAAGAAGATAGCTTGTAAAGCAAGCGGGATGAGCAAGAATGTCCAACCCCAGTATTTATTTAAAAATTTTCGAATAGCCATATCATCTTAACTCCTATTCTAGTCCAAATCTGCCTTCATTGGATTAAAGAAAGCATTGAGATTGTTTGCCATATTTTTCAGATTTTTATCCATCAGGTAACCTGCACTTAGATTAAAAAAGTCTTCTTCAGAGTTCCAGCGTTGGCCCAACCAAACATAATGTTTGTCCGTAAAAGCCAGTTTAGAAATAGCTGCAAGCGCTGAATCTTCTTTTTCCTGTATGCCTTTCACCGCAACTGGTGATCCATCTACATCATAGTATGACTGCATAGCTTTTGGACTAGTCATATAGCTGATAAATTCTTCGGTTTCTTTCGGGTGTTTGGTAGTAGCTGAAGTTGATAATGCCATATCCCCTGCACCAACAGTGACCTCTTTTCCTACTTCTTCTCCAGGAAAGGCAAACATCCCCACCTCAAATTTTGGATCCTGTTGATTAATTGCGGCTAATGCCCATGATCCTTGTGGCATCATCAAGGCTTTTTCACTCGAAAATGCTACCACCGCATCATTATATGAGGCACCACGCCAACCATCTTGAGCATTATCTGCTAATAAATCGAGTCGTTCTGCATCTGCTTTTAAAATA
Source organism: Streptococcus oralis SK610 (assembly GCF_000257455.1). Classification (GTDB taxonomy): domain Bacteria; phylum Bacillota; class Bacilli; order Lactobacillales; family Streptococcaceae; genus Streptococcus; species Streptococcus oralis_CB. The sequence continues at coordinate 4,943 of NZ_AJKQ01000003.1, read as the reverse complement.
GAATCATCTGCAGAGATTGCGTTTGGTTTTGAAAAGCGAAGATAGTTATTAGCCGCGTCTCCACTACCCGTAAGGGTAATGAGAGAAAGTTGGTGGTAACCATTTAATGTCCAGCCTTCATTGCCTGCAACCGCAAATGGAGAATTTCCACTATCTTTTATCTTTTTAACAATCTCTTGAAACTCTTTAAAAGTCTTCGGTTCCTCAAGTCCTAATTCTTTAAACTTCGTTTTATTGTAATAGATTCCATAAAGGTTGGCCGTTAAAGGCACACTATAAATCTTGTTATTGATTGCATACTTTTCGGCATAGTCATTCTTGATGTTCTCAAGATAGGGTTTTCCTGTCATATCTGAAAAATAACCTGCCTTCGCCCACTCCTGGAAATCCATATTTTGAGGATAGATATTAATAATATCTGGAACATCTCCTGATAAAATACGAGTCTTTAGAACAATTCCAGCTGAAGGTACTGTAGTCAGCTTCACATCAATATTAGGGTGTTCCTTTTCAAAATCATCCACTATCTTTTGCAAGGTATCTGCCATCTCGGTCTTCTGGTTAAAAAACTCAATCGTTACCTTACCATCAGCTGATTGATTGTTCTGACCACAAGCCACTAAGCCTAGTAAACTTGCCCCAGCTACTAAAAGAAAACCTGCTTTCTTATACCATTTCATTGGAATGCCTCCTTGATAAATTTATACGCTTTTATTATAGTCTCTTGAATTTATACTGTCTACTCAAAAAATCTCCTGGTGATAGGGTAACAGTTAAACCTGCATACATAAGTTCTGCACCCGAGTAAACAATGTTTGTCCCTTCCAACTCATAAAGCCCTTCCACCTCTAAGTCTTTCAGTTTCAAGGTGGTTTCCATTGTTTCCACAACTGATAGGACTCGGACGTAGGTTACAATCGTTTGATTTCCATAGTTAAATTGTAGAGCTACTTCATTAGATTCAGCATCGGGATTGATTAACCTATACTGATTTCCCAACTGGACTACTGGTCGCAATTCTTTGTACAAGTTCACCTGATTAGCAATCTCAGCTTTCTCATCATCTGATAAACTTGTCAAATCAAGCTCATAACCCAGATTTCCCATCATTGCTACATGACCACGAGTTTCCAATGGTGTCATTCGTCCCATCTGATGATTTGGTACTGCTGACACATGAGCCCCCATAGAAATGGTTGGATAGAGATAGGATGAACCGTATTGAATTGGTAAACGTGCTATAGCATCAGTATTATCACTAGCCCAGACTTGTGGGAAATAGCGCATCATACCAAGATCATTTCGTCCACCACCACCAGAGCAGGACTCAAAGAGAATATGACTGTGTTTCTCTGTCAGATAAGAAACGAGTTCGTAAAGCCCCAACATATACTGATGAGACTGCATCTGGGTTTCCAAGTAGGCTGAACCATTCCCCAGATTAGTAATATTGCGGTTCATATCCCATTTGATGTAGTCAATTTTATGATGAGAGAGGAGTTCATCTAAAACATTTTTCAGATATTCTACTACCTGTGGATTGGCAAGATTAAGAACTAATTGATTCCGAGAGTAAGTATGCTCATATTCTGGAACCTGAATAGCCCAGTCAGGATGTTTGCGATACAAGTCGCTATCAACAGAAATCATCTCCGGTTCTAACCAAAGACCAAACTGCAAATCTCTTTCATGGATAGCGGAAATCAGACTTTCAAGACTTCCACCCAGTTTTTTCTCATTAACAACCCAATCACCTAAAGCACGATTATCATCAAAGCGGTTACCAAACCACCCATCATCTAATACAAAAAGTTCTATTCCAACTTTCTTAGCTTCATCAGCTAATTCTAACAGTTTTTCTCTCTGAAAGTCAAAGTAGGTAGCTTCCCAGTTATTGATTAGAATTGGACGCTCTTTTTTAGAAAATTTACTTTGCATAATGTGCTTAAGTACAAAATTCTGACTTTCATGACTAATACCAGTTAATCCCTTATCTGAATAAGTCACTAAAGCTACCGGTGTTTCAAAGTTTTCCTCAGGATCTAACTTCCAAGAAAAATTTTCTGGATTAATCCCAATAGCAACCCGAACTTCATTCAACTGATTCTTTTGAACAAAAGCTTCAAAGTTTCCACTATACAGGAGTTGCAGAGCAAACACATTCCCAGCATCCTCTGTGACTCCTCTATCACATAATAGAAGAGCTGGTGTTTGAGCATGCCCAGAAGCTCCACGGTTCGAACTAATTGAAAAGATTCCTTGCTCTACCTGTTGACGTCGAACAGTCTTTTCACGAGCATAAGCTCCCTGTAAAGTCACCATTTCATAAGGTGCAGCAGGAAAATCAGCCATAAAAGAAAAGTCCTTATGGATGACAACTTCCTGATTACTATTATTTTCGAATTTGCTGTAACTAGCAATTGTCGCATCATTATCAAAAGCCGTATAATACAAAGTAAGACTAAGTTTAGCTTGAGGATCTTTTATAATCAAGGCAAGCGTCTCTGTAGCATCCATGCTGTGAGGAGAAGGTAAGCCCTGTGGACCATTCTGACCTTTTAAAATCTTTGCTTCTACAAATCGAAAGTCTGTTACTTCAGTTGCATCATGTTGAATCTGTAAAGTTGGTTTTCTAAAGTCACCCAAACCATGTTGTCCAAAAATCTGACGTTGCGTATCCAAACTAAAGGTACGATTAGTAGCTGTTGGATTACCTGAAAAAGCATGATCGCGTTCATAAACACTATTAGAAGCTCTATAGTTCTTAATAGTCTTTCCTAAATGTTTTAATAATAAGTACCCATCCCTATTTTCAATAATCAAACTTAAACCTTTACTCTCAACGTAAAATAGATTATTCTCTATTCGAACTCCCATAAATTGTACCTCATCCATTTCTTGATAAAATTTTATCACATAAAAGCGCTTTCTAAAATAGAGAAATGTATACAAAGTATGGTAAAATGTTAGGTAGGAGGTGGCCCATGCTCGTTTTTTCAGAATACCAGACTGGAACAATTGATCTTTCTCTTAGCTTTTACGGCTATGAAGAATGCACGCCTAACTACTCTTTTGGCCCAGCTATTCGAGATACCTATGTACTACATTACATTACTAAAGGAAAAGGTCAATTCCATTATAAGGGGAAAATTGTTGATTTAAAGACAGGAGATTTCTTTTTACTAAAACCAGATGAATTAACATTCTATCAAGCAGATAGCCAGGATCCTTGGGCTTACTACTGGTTGGGGATCACTGGAGGGAGGGCACCTGACTACTTTGCTCTATCTCAAATTTCTGACCAATCCTACCTCATCCAGTCAAATAACTGTCATACCCAGACAACTGCAAAACTCATCTCAGATATTGTCCGCTTCGCTCAGATTACAAAATCAAATGAATTGGCTCAACTCCACATCATGGGACAACTCCATGAACTGATGTTTCATCTAGGAACCATTGCTCCTAATCAGAAAAAAGAGAATATTTCATCAACCCACCAGCTCTATCTTGACTGCAAACGATTAATTGATAGTCACTATCCACAATCGCTCACCATTCAAGATTTAGCAAAAGAGCTATCGGTTCATAGAAGTTACTTAACTAGTGTGTTTAAAGAATTTCACCAACTCTCTCCAAAAGAGTATTTACTTTTCGTTCGAATGAAGCGCGCTCAACAGTTACTAGAACACACCAATGAAACGATCAAAGTCATTGCGTATTCTGTGGGTTTTTCAGATCCATTACATTTCTCAAAAGCCTACAAACAGTTTTTTCATAAAACACCTAGTCAAACTCGAAATGAATACTCTAACTCCCTCTTAGCTAGAAAGGAAAAGAAATGAAATCACACCAACTAGTTTACCAAATATTAGCTAGAGAAAACGATTATGTTAGCGGAGAAAAAATCGGAGAAGAACTGAATTTAAGCCGTACATCTATATGGAAAGCGATCCAACGTCTTCAACAAGAAGGCCTAGAAGTTGATAGTATCAAAAATAGAGGCTACAAGCTTACTCAAGGAGATCTGATATTGCCTGAATTGATTCAAGAGAACACCAACTTAACCATTCGCTACAAACCTGAGACAAAATCAACACAAACAGATGCAAAAGAAGGGATTGAAGCTGGAAACAAAGGAAACACACTCTATCTTTCAACCTGTCAAACAGCAGGTCGTGGCCGCTTTCAGCGCCCCTACTATTCTCCATCTCAGGGCGGGATCTATATGTCTCTGCATATTCAACCAAACCTTCTCTATGAAAAACTCCCATCCTATACTCTTCTTGTGGCAGCTGCAGTCTGCAAAGCCATTAAAAATCTAACTATGATAGAAGTAGATATCAAATGGGTAAATGACATCTACTTTAAAAATAAAAAGATAGCAGGTATCCTCACCGAAGCGATGACATCAGTTGAGACAGGCTTGGTTACAGACGTCATTATCGGACTAGGTATAAATTTTTCTATAGCAGACTTCCCAGATAACCTAAAAGAAAAAGCAGGTAGTCTATTTATGGCACCTGCACCAATTAGTCGTAATGATCTCATCAGCGAAATATGGAATTGTTTCTACAATACGGAATCAGATGAGCTACTTTATATCTATAAAGAAAGATCAATAGTTCTTGGAAAAGAAGTTACCTTCCAGCTAGATGGAAAATTTAAAAAAGGACTTGCAAAAGAAATCTCAGAATCTGGTCAACTTCAAGTTGAACTTGAAGATAAACATACTATCTGGCTAAATAGCGGCGAAATATCGCTAACAAGTTGGTAATAAACAAATCCCCCTTTTAACGATTTAGAAGGGGGATTTACATACAAAAAAAGAGCCTAACAGCTCTCTTAACTTACGGAGAATGGGGGATTCGAACCCCCGCGCCGGTTACCCGACCTAACGATTTAGCAAACCGTCCTCTTCAGCCTCTTGAGTAATTCTCCTA